>QKIO01000323.1 GCA_003251015.1 Bacteroidales bacterium | reverse complement strand
CTGCCAATAAGAGGTATCAACTTAGTAGTGCCTTGTATGGCAGAGATTAAACCTATAAGCCATAGAATAAAAGAGACTATTCCAATGATGTTGGCAATTAGCCCTAAGCCAACTAATCCAAGTAACTTAACGATAATGCCAGTTACAAACAGTAGAGACAATACTCCTAACGATTGGCGTAAGTGAAAGCGTGAAAAATTACTTTTTGGATTTTCATTTTGGCGGAGAATAAGTGCTATTATCCATCCAATTGGAGTAATGTAGCTAACTATAGCTATTGTTTTATCATCGTTATTCATGCGTTCCCTATTTTAAGTATTCTTGATGAATTATTTTGCCTTCGGTAATGACAGATAAACCTTGCGATCCTGTCGTGTTTATCATTAATGCCTCAACCAGTAACTGAGAATCACCTGTTGTACGTCCCCATTGAACAATAAAGTTGTCCCCAGTGCCCCCTTGCTTGTCTTTTTTTACAACCACTAAGTCGTACGATTCTAAAGGTCCTAATGTCAACATGCTCTTGTCATCCATGTACTGCCTTATTTTCTTACCTTGCGTATTGTAGTGGTCAACACAATAGATGTAAACAGAGTCTGTTATGCCCATATTTCGCAAACTTAGTGTTGTTGTTAGTGGTAATAGACGCAATTGATCTATGTGGTACACATCTCTGTATATGGGCACATATAAGGTTTCTTTGTAGCTGTCGCTTATTGTTTTGAGTGGAGCAAGGTCTTCTAATTCAAAATGCATCTGTTTACCTGCATTGTCAGATTTTTGACATCCCAATGCTAGGGTAACAAGTAAGCATAGTAGTATAAGGTTTCGCATGTCGTCGTATTTTAAAGAGTAGGCAAATTACTAATAATTTTTGCATGATTAAAGGTTATCTTGCAGATGCTAAAAAAAAGGGTAACGAACATTCGTTACCCTCTTCAAACAATCAATATTAATTTAAGAGACAAATTAATCAATCATGGTCTGTAATTTCTTTCTTCCAAAGAAAATACGACTTTTCACAGTTCCTATTGGCATATCCAGTGTTTCTGCAATTTCTTTGTATTTATACCCTTCCATGTGCATGGTTAACGGCTTTTTAAAGTCGTTGTCCAAGTTATTCATGTGTTTGTGTATTTCGTTAGTGTAGTGTATTTTATCTGGTGTGTCGTTGGTGTAATAGTTGTTTGACAAATAACTTATGTCATCCACCAAAGTGGGTGCTTGAGTCATTTTGTAACGTCTGCGGTAGTTGTTAATGAATGAGTTACGCATGATGGTGTGCATCCATGCTGAAAAGTTAGTATTCATTATAAATTTTTCACGTGACGAAAGCGCTCTAAAATTAGTTTCTTGAACTAAGTCGTTTGCATCCTCGTGGTTGGTGGTTAATGATAGGGCATAACTAAACATCTTTTTCGATGATTAAATTGTTCTGCTGTCATTTTGAGTGGGTTTAATGTTTCTTAATCCTAAACGCTTTTATTAGTGTTTAACTGTTTGATTTAGTTTGCTTCCCTCAATTTAATTGTTTTTTATGGTATATGCAACTGTGTTTCAATGTAAAAGACAAATAAATTAAATGGGTAATTAAATACCTTAATGCGAAATAAAGGTGAACATTTTTTTTCTTACCACCAAAACTGTTTAACTATTTTTTTTAAAATCTAGTCAGTATGGCTGTGTTGTAAGTGTCTAAATTGTTTAAAATCAACAAAAAAAGAAAGACAAAAAAGTCTTTTATTTTTTAAGCAATTAAACATACCAATGGGCTGGATTTCGATTTTAACGCAAAAAAAGGCTCCCTGTAGAGGAGCCTTTTTACTGTTTTGTGTCGTTTGTTTATCTTTTTAGCAACTTGCTTAAGGAGCTTAATATGTAGTATAGAATTAATAATGAAATGCCTCCTAATCCAAAGACTGCTATTAATATAATTGCGATAATAAGAAGGGTAAACCGTTCTTTGTTTTGTTTCCAATTCAAATTTTTAAACTTCAACGAGACCATCGGCACTTCACTAACTAATAAGGCAGAGAAAAAGGCTATTAGTAAAAGTATGATGGTGGGGGATAACCACTCAAACCAATCTGGGGTTTGTATAAATTTGTAGGCGAATGATGCAGTAAATATTCCAGTGGCTGTGGTGGTTAGTCCTAGGAAATTTTCGCTTTGACGGGTATCAACATTAAATTTTGCTAGGCGTAGTGCTGCAAAAGCCACCATTACAAATGGTAATAGAACCAGTATTTGTTGGGTCGTACTTAATGTGTCAAAACTTGTAGTGAAACTATTGGTAAGTTGATATTTTATTAATCCCGACCAAATGGCCGAAGGAGCAGCACCAAAACTTATTAAATCGGCTAAGCTATCCAGCTCTTTGCCTATCTCGCTATACGCTTTAAGCGCTCGCGCTGCATATCCATCCATAAAATCAAACACGGCACCTGCTATAATAAGATATATAGCTATGTCAATATGGCCATTGATGGCGTAGAAAGTGGCAGTGATACCACATAATACGTTTAAACTAGTGATAAAATTAGGAATGTGTTTTGTGATCCGCATAATATATTTTTTGACGAATTTAACTCAATCCAAGCGACAATCAAAATTATTAACATTAAGCTTAGTGCTATTAATGGCTTATTTGCTAATAATGAATGTTTTTTGTGGCGCTTTAATTTGATTTTCAAATTCAACACTTTATATTTGTGCAAAATTTCTAATGTTATGACAAGTTATACACATCATCACCACCATTTTTTCCAGCTACTTGGGTAGGCGGAGGTTGATATGTATCTAATATATTCTACCAAGCTTGCCTTATTTGGCAAGCTTTTGTTGTTTTTAATAGGCTGGTAGTGAGCAGTGTTGTGGCGTTGAGGAATCAAGTAATTTTTAAATAAACATTCAAAAATATACCGATGGAAACTAAAATTAGAATTGCATTACAAAAAAAAGGTAGATTGTTCGAAGAGTCTTTGGCTCTGTTAAAAGAAGCTGGTATTAAATTTAATATTGGCAGTGGCAAGTTAGTGGCTACTTCACCTAATTTCCCTATCGAAGTACTTTTTTTACGCGATGATGATATTCCGCAAACAGTAGCTGATAATGTGGCTGATATTGGTATTGTAGGCGAAAACGAAGTGGCTGAGAAAAATTTCCAGTTAGAAGTAACTAAGCGTTTAGGTTTTAGCAAATGTCGTTTGTCTTTAGCTATTCCTAAAGCTGATGAATACAATGGCTTGCATTATTTCGAAGGCAAAAAAATTGCAACGTCTTACCCTTTCATCATCAAAAAATATTTTGAAGAAAAAGGTATTAAAACAGATGTGCATGAAATTGCTGGGTCTGTTGAAATTGCACCAGGAATTGGCTTAGCAGATGCTATTTTTGATATCGTAAGCTCTGGGAGCACCCTTGTGGCCAACTCACTTAAAGAAGTGGAAGTGGTTATGTTTTCAGAGGCTTTGTTGGTAACTAACCCTAATATTAGTGCCGAAAAACGTGCTTTGTTAAACGAAATCATCTTCCGTATTAACTCTGTTCAAGCCGCCAATTCGAATAAATATATTTTAATGAATGTGCCTAACAATAATGTAGATGCAATTGTTAATATCCTACCTGGCATGAAAAGCCCTACTGTATTGCCTTTGGCAAATAAAGGTTGGAGTTCTGTTCATTCAGTTATTCAAGAGAAGAAATTCTGGGAAATTATTGGCCAACTAAAGGCACTTGGTGCTGAAGGTATTTTGATTATCCCTATTGAGAAGATGATTCTCTAAGATGTTGTTTTTAGCGATTGAAGTATTCAATCGTTGGGTTTCTCTATAAAGGTAAACTGTATGCAAAAGATTCTGTTCCCCTCGCAAAACGAATGGCCACAGCTGTTAAAACGCCCAGATAATGGGTTAGAAGACTTGTTTGATACGGCTCGTGCTGTCTTAAATGAGGTTAAGCAAAACGGAGATGCTGCCTTAGTTAAATATACTAACCTCTTTGATGGGGTAGACTTAACTCAATTTGAAGTTTCTAAGCAGGAAATTGATGAGGCCTGTTTGGCGGTTTCTTCCGATTTAAAGGAGGCCATCTTGGTGGCTAAGCGAAATGTTGAGAAATTCCATCTCACTCAGGTGAGAAACCATAAGGTGGTAGAAACCATGCCTGGCGTTAATTGCTGGCAACGTAGTGTAGCCATCGAGAAAGTGGGGTTATATATTCCTGGGGGCTCAGCGCCTTTGTTTTCAACGGTGTTGATGTTGGCTGTACCTGCAAAAATTGCTGGCTGTAACGAAATTGTGTTATGTACGCCTGTGGGCAAAAATGGCCAAATACATCCAGCTATTTTGTATACGGCTTCTTTAATTGGGGTTAATCGTATTTTTAAGTTAGGTGGTATACAAGCTATAGGTGCGATGGCGTATGGTACAGAGTCTGTCCCTAAAGTGTATAAGATTTTTGGTCCTGGTAACCGATTTGTAACTGCTGCCAAACAGCTCGTGAGCATTAAAGATGTTGCTATTGACATGCCTGCAGGGCCATCCGAAGTAATGGTGTTGGCT
>QKIO01000112.1 GCA_003251015.1 Bacteroidales bacterium | reverse complement strand
CGAACGCACCTTAAAAGGTTTTCTTGATTTATTATCGGTTACTTTTATTTCTAAATTTGGAAAACGTCCCATGCATTTGTTTGGTAGTTTGGGTACGTTAATTTTTACCATCGGTTTTTTCTCTTCTCTGTATTTGGGAGTTAAAAAGTTGTGGCATGTTTACCATCATATAGAGGCATCCTTGGTGACGGATAGTCCTTATTTTTATATTGCCTTGATATGTATGGTTATGGGAACTCAACTTTTTTTAGCTGGATTTTTGGCGGAGATGGTGGCTCGTAATTCTTCAGAACGCAATAGGTATCATGTATCTCAAAAAATAGACTAATGGCATTCTACGATAAAATAGTGGTGGCTTATGATGAATTATTTCCACCTAATGCGCAACAGCTTAATTTTGTTTTGAAGTTAAGAAATGAGTCTATTAGTCATTCAAAGATTTTAGATGTGGGTTGTGGTACTGGCTCCTTGGCCATTGCCTTGGCGCGCACAGGTGCTTTGGTGCGTGCTTTCGATTATGATGCGCAAATGGTGGCTAAGGCAGAAGAAAAGCGTCCGCAAGCTTTAAACTTAGCGTTTAGTCAAGGTGATATGCTTGAAGTGGCGCATACTTACGCGGATGTGAATTTTGATATGGTGGTGTGTTTGGGTAATACCTTGGTGCATATGCCAGATTTGATGTCGGTAACAAAGGTGGTGGCTGATGTGGCTCAGCGTTTGGCTACAGGAGGGCATTTTGTATTTCAAATTATTAACTACGACCGTATTATTGCCAATCAGGTAACCAGTTTACCAACCATAGATACCACACATTTTAATTTTGTGCGTAAGTATCATCATCAAACCGATGGCTTGATTGGGTTTGAAACCATCTTAACCGATAAAAAAGAAGGTTCTGAAATAGTGAGTCGAGTGCCACTTTATCCTCTAAAAAAGCGCGATGTAGTAGAGATTCTACAATCTTATTTTTCGAGTTTTAAGTTATATGGAGGGTTTGATGGCAGTGAATGGACGCCTGAGTCGTTTGCGCTCGTTGTAGATGCTGTGAAGTAGGCTTATTCTTGTGATTTTATTTTATCTTCAATAAAACGAATGATGTCTTCTTTTTGAGAAGGATGAAACCAGGTTATGTCTTCATCCCGTTTAAACCACGATAGTTGTTTTTTTGCATAACGTCGCGAGTCGCGTTTGATAAGTTCGATGGCAGTGGCTTGGTCGTATAATCCATCCCAATGAGCAAAAAGCTCTTTGTAACCCACCGTGTTGAGTGAGTTAAGTGTTTTCCAAGGATAAAACTGTTGAGCTTCTGTTAGTAATCCTTCCTCAATCATTACATCTACCCGCGCATCAATGCGTTGATAAAGTTCTTGGCGGTCTCTTTCGAGGCCTATTTTAAGGATGTTAAAAGGTCTTGTTTTTATGGTATTGGTTCTGTATTGACTGTATGGTTTACCAGTGGTGATGCATACTTCCAAGGCGTGAATGACACGTCGGTGGTTTTTAAGGTCAACGATGTTGTAAAAATCTGGATCTAATAGTTTAAGTTGCCCACGAATGTTATCTAAACCTTCCTTTTCGTACTGAGCTTGTATCTCATCTCTTAAATCACTGGGTACGGTAGGGATATTGTCCATTCCTTTACAAATGGCATCAATATACATCATCGAACCACCCGTCATAAGCATAAGTGGGTGGTGGGTAAAAAGTTGTTGGAGTAGTTCTATCACATCTTTTTCAAACTCCCATGCGCTGTAATAGTCATGTATGGATTGTGTGCCCACTAAATGATGTTTCACCGTGGCCAGTTGTTGAGGGGTGGGGGCTGCGGTACCAATCTTAAGCTCTTTAAATACTTGGCGACTGTCGGCCGAAATGATTTCGGTGGCAAAGTGGCTGGCCAACTGAAGGCTTAATTCTGTTTTTCCAATGCCGGTGGGGCCTGCCAAAACAATGAGCGTTGGTTTCATTTTAGGGGGTGGGATTAATAATCGTCTGAGAAATCATTCTCGTTGAAATGGTCGTCTGATAGTTCATCAAAGTCGAAATCTGATTCGTCGTAACCAA
This sequence comes from Bacteroidales bacterium, assembly GCA_003251015.1. Taxonomy (GTDB): domain Bacteria; phylum Bacteroidota; class Bacteroidia; order Bacteroidales; family Marinilabiliaceae; genus SZUA-582. The sequence goes on along the minus strand of QKIO01000112.1, from coordinate 655 downwards.
ACTCTTCATCATCAGCATAACTAGCCGCTTCGTCCTCAAAGTTAAGGTCTAATTCTTTGATTTGTTCTGGCGCTTCACCTTCGTTTTTAAAACATTTAGCTTGCGCTAATTCACCTTCGGTAAGGTGAAACACCTCCATGAAAAATGCGCGTTCGGAGAATAAGTCAAAGACGTACAACAAACGTTGTCCCTCTTCCATTATTAACGAAGCAAGTTGTGTGTCTTGCATCACCAGCAAGTTGTCTGCTTCGTTTAAACCCATGTCAAAAAGCGTTACTTCGGTTTCTTTTTGCCAGTCGCCATCGGTTGTGAAAAACGAAGCCATTTGTGTAGCGTCGTAATTAAGCAACTGTTGAATGAAAAGGTGCAAGTCGGCAAAGGAAGCATTGTTATCTATAGCAATCTCTCTCACAAAATCATCTGCTTCGGCTGACAACAATCGAAAATAAACAATCATACAGGTCTCTTTATTATTTTTTTTATGAAGGTCGGCAAAAGTAATCAAAAAGTCGAGAGCTAGTTGTGTTTTTATGCTGTTTTTGTGTTAAAAAGTGCTTTGATGTCTTCTTTTACCTTAATACATGATGGTTATTTTGTGATGATTGGTTTTTAGGTTTGGAGGTTGTTGAAGATGTATTCATATTAACAACGGATT
>QKIO01000136.1 GCA_003251015.1 Bacteroidales bacterium | reverse complement strand
TCAATATCACGAGCTACTTCGCAGCGCTCTGGAATGGAAACATGTGAGGTTAACTTCCTTTTTACGATGTGTTTTTTCCAAATATCTCTCTCAGTAACACCAAGCACTTTTTTGATATTGACGGGAGTATAAACTGATACACCTAACAGATTCTCCAAATCCTCATAAACCTGATTGACATAAGCAAGTAGCAAATCGGCCTGCCATGTTTTGCTCCCATACTTAACCGCAATAGGGTTAATCAAACCCGCAGCCACATAGGAACCAGCGCCGTCCTTCTTTTTATCAATAAGCAAATGTGATATCCCTAATTGCAGTAATTGGAAGGAAAGTAAGGTGCCTGCCAACCCCTGCCCTACGATAATCACTTTATATTTTCTGTCGTTTGTCATTACTGAAAGAATAGATTAGCACCTTATACTTCAACAATAACCACGAGAGGCAAAGATGGTTTACAAAAGACTAGAAATAAAAATGGAGCCACTTAAAATGGCTCCATGTTCTATTCAAACATATTTTTTACTTTACTAAAGAAACTATCCGTTTCATCTTGTTGTGGTCTAAATCCAGGCGACTCATTCAATTTTTCAACCAATTTACGCTCTTCTTTAGAAACCTCTTTAGGTATATAAACCTGGATATTAACTAGCAAATCACCTTTGCCATATCCATTTACATCAGGAACCCCTTTACCTTTAAGACGTAATATTTTACCGGGTTGAGTACCTGGGTCTAATTTAACTTTCACTTTACCATCAACGGTAGGAATCTCAACTGGAGTACCTAAAATAGCATCGGGCACCGATATATGAAGATTGTAGATAAGATTGTTTCCATCACGAATTAGTGTTGGATGCTTTTCCTCTTCCACTAATACCAACATATCACCATTTACACCCCCACGTCGAGCCGCATTACCTCTACCCGAAACAGATAGCTGCATACCCTCTTCCACACCCGCAGGAATATTTAAAGTAATCACTTCCTCATCGCGCACAATACCTTCACCAGCACACTCAGTACATTTATTTGTGATGATTTTACCTTCGCCAGCACATGTAGGACAAGCCGAAGCTGTTTGCATTTGACCTAGAATGGTATTGCTAATACGAGTCACTTGCCCCGTACCTCTACACGTAGAACAAGTACTATGAGATGACCCATGTGCTGCACCAGAACCAGAACAAGGCTTACACTCTACAAATTTCTTTACTTTAATCTTTTTCTCAGCGCCGTGCACAATCTCGTCAAGCGTCAGTTTTACCTTTACTCTTAAGTTAGCCCCTTTGTTAACTCTTCTTCCCCCACGTGAAGAACCGCCAAAGCCACCAAAGCCGCCTCCGAAACCACCACCACCAAACACATCACCAAAGTGAGAGAAGATATCGTCCATAGACATACCGCCACCACCGTAGCCACCGCCACCAGAAGCGCCACCCACACCAGCATGACCAAAACGGTCATAACGTTGCTTTTTCTCGGCATTAGATAACACCTCATATGCCTCTGCCGCCTCCTTAAACTTATCTTCAGCGGCTTTATCACCAGGGTTTTTATCTGGGTGAAATTGCATGGCTTTTTTACGATAGGCTTTTTTTAGCTCTTCGGGAGAAGCACTTTTTGATACTTCCAGTATTTCGTAATAATCTCTTTTCGACATAACTAAGTTTTTTACTCTCCAACAACCACTTTAGAAAAACGGATCACCTTATCATTCAAAGTGTATCCTTTCTCCACACAATCAATCACCTTACCTTTCATGGCAGGTTTTGGAGCTGGTATTTTAGTGATTGCTTCGTGCAAATCAGTATCAAATTCTTTTTCTTTTGCTTCAATCACTTTTAAACCTTGAGCACCTAAGAATTCGTTAAATTTATTATAAATAAGTTTTATGCCAGCCTTAATCGCTTCAGTGTCTTTAGCATCATCAAGATGATCTAACGCCCGATCAAAATCATCAGCCACAGGTAGCAAGCCTAACAATAAAGAAGTACCTGCTGACTTGGTCAACTCCATTTTCTCCTTCAAAGTACGACGACGGTAATTATCAAACTCAGCACTTAAACGAAGGTATTTATCATTAACCTCTTCTAACTTACGCGTCAACTGCTCTGTTTCCGAAATCTCCTCTTCCACAACAACCTCTTCCGCAACAGTCTCTTCTACTTGCGTTTCTGCGTTAACATCTACAACAGTTTCTTCAACTACTTCCTCTGTTTTATTTTCCTTCGATTTTGAAGAATGCTTAGTCATATATCAATAATTTTCTATGGTTACGTATTTAATATAGCCTAAAAATTAATTAGGCTTCTAACAGATATCAACAACATTGCCAAACATGCAAGGTTAGACAAATTGACAGACAAGCCCAATAAAACCTCTGCCAAAACTGTAAAAATGACAAAGGCAGTTTCGCCACCTGACGAAACTGCCTTTGTTATAAAGTAATCCTACTTATTTACTCAATTGGTTTAACACTTGTATCAAAGCCTCTCCCCTTAGGTTTTTGGCAATAATAACACCATCGGCTCCAATTAAGAAGTTTGATGGTATACTACGTACTTGATACAAAACAGCTGCTGCATTTTTCCAACCACCCAGGTCACTCACATGAGCATCCCAAATCAAACCATCAGTTTGAATGGCTTGAACCCAAGCATCATGACTTGCATCCATTGAAACGCCAAACACCGTAAAACCATTTCCCACTTTAAAACTCTTGTCTTTAAACATGGTATAGGC
>QKIO01000326.1 GCA_003251015.1 Bacteroidales bacterium | reverse complement strand
GTGACTTATTATTTAATGCATTAGATAATAATGTACAAATAGATCTAATTCCAATCCCTGACAAATCGTTTCGCACACTGATTCATGAGTTTTTAGGTTTATATCCTTGGGTACTGGATGGCCAAGATTTATTACTCGGCGTTGGTACAGATAAAATAGCTAGTATTAATCAACAAATGTTTTTGCCATCTTATATGATGGTGCATTTTGCACGTGCCAACTTGATGAGCGATAATCACATCACCCCTTTGGTTAAACAAACCAATATCTTGCTGGAGTTTGAAACAGATACTCCTGATGTTGGACCATTCAGTCCATCACTTTACATTTGGATACTATTTTTGATTATTATTGCTTTAAGTATTTACGAATTAAGAATCAGAAGACAATCATTTACATTTATAAACCGTTTACTCTTTTTGTTTACAGGATTAATAGGTTTACTAATCTGTTACTTGTGGTTTTTTACAAAACATGGCGTGACTAATACTAACTTAAACCTACTATGGGCACTTCCAACCAACTTAATTTTGGCTTTAAGTTCTAGGAGGTTTTGGAATACACTGATAATACGCAGTTTAATGTACTTTTCATTGGGAAGTATCCTTTTAGTATTTTGTTTCTCACTTTTTTCAATTCAGAATTTTCCTCATATAGTCTATCCAATTCTACTGATTATGTTGGTGCGTTACATTCAAATTATTTATCATAACAAACCACAGCATAAAGACATATAATTGACTTAAATACTCAGCCCTTCATAACTTAGAGTCAAGCAACTATATATTCTTAAAAAAATAGTTTATATTGCGCAACCAAAGAGATTGACCAACGTACAACGCGTTGTTATCGCTTATTTTTTGAACCAAAAATCTTTCATTAAGTGAAAGATCTATTATATACTAGAATGAGAACATTTACATCAATGCGACTATTGGGGAAATTCCTTACTTTAACATTTGTAGGGTTTACGATATGGAGTGTCGCTGAAATTGTTACGCCAATAACAGATTCGTTTGGTAGTGATTTTAATCCTCCTAAAAAGGAGAATATATCATTTCGCTTATCTGCCTATATGTCTGATAACAACGACTTTGAAGATTTTGACAAACAAATTAATCGATTTCTCATTAATGAACGTATCCCTGGCGCATCGGTTGCTATAGCTAAAGATGGTAAATTGGTATATGCTAAAGGATATGGTTATGCAGATAAAGAGTCTAAACAAGTTGTAGAACCCTACAATATGTTTAGAATAGCTAGTGTTTCTAAACTTATTACAGCCTGCGGTATTATGCATTTAGTGGAACAAGGTGCCATTTCCTTAGATTCTAAGGTCTTTGGACCAACTGGCATTTTAAATGATTCAATTTATTTACAATACGTTGACAAAAGAGTTGAAGGCATCACAGTGCTGAATTTACTAAATCATAGTGGAGGTTGGACAACTCGTTATGGAGATCAAATGTTTATGCCTACTGTCATTGCTCATGATTTAAAGAAGCCTTTACCCATTAATCAGCAAGATATTCTCAAGTATGTTTTGGGTAAAAGACTACATTTTAATCCTGGACAAGCCTCTTCTTATTCAAATTTAGGGTTTATGATTCTTGGTGAGGTGATTGCCAAGGTAAGTGATATGTCTTACGAGAAATACATTCAAACTAATATTCTGTATCCGTTGGGTATTTTTGACATGCAATTAGGAGGTAGTCATTTAAACGAAAGAGCAGAACTAGAAGTTAAGTATTATGAAGCAAATACTTCTGTGGTGGTTGATGATTATGCAAATCCAAATATGAAGGCAACGCGTACCTATGGTGGTAATGATTTTAAGACACTGGGCGCAGCAGGTGGATGGATCGCTTCGTCAACTGATTTAATGAAATTACTTCTTTCTATTGACGGTTATGAAACGGTTCCTGATATCCTTTTAGAATCTAGTATTCAGAGCATGGTAGTACCTGTAGCTACAGGATTTAGTCCTTTGGGTTGGAGAGGTGTAGATGCACACTCGTGGTATCGCACAGGTACTTTGGCATCCACATCATCACTTATGGTTAGAAAAGATAATGGTATCTCATATGTTGTTTTACTCAATGGCAATAATTATAAAGGACCTGCCTTAGCTCGTGAAATAGGTAATACCATAGAAAGAGGTATTCCCTTAGTGCGCAATTGGCCAAGTTATAATTTATATGAATACGATGCAGCTTGGGCTTCAGTGCAAAAGAGACCACGTGTTATCTTTTAGTATTCTAATTAAATCATGGAAATGATATAAACTGTATTTGTTTAACAAATACAGTTTTTTTTTACTCTTCACCTTACTCAATCATGAAAATATATTTATTACGTCACTTTAAAGTTGATTATATCTGGGATAAAACCTATGATTCAGTAGGATTTGATTTGGCATGTAGTAAATATGATACGAATGCAATAATTAAGGATTCTAAATTGTTAAATATTACTATTGATAAAGTGTGTGTTAGTGAGTTACTACGTACTAAAGAAACGGCTAAAGCACTTGGTATTACTCAAAATTTAAATGAAAACTATTTATTAAATGAAGTGCCTATAAAATCATTCGTAAATACTTCTTTTAGACTACCGACTAGTTTATGGTTATTTATGGGACGTTTGCAATGGTATTTGGGAATAAAACGTCAACCAGAGATAAAATGTGAAACGCAACACCGTATTGATCTATTTATGGGCACAGTAGAAGCTGATAATAAGGAC
>QKIO01000371.1 GCA_003251015.1 Bacteroidales bacterium | reverse complement strand
ATGAGGTGGTTCTTTTATATCAAAAATTGTTTTGTACTACTAAAAACTAAATTAGGAATGGGTTAGTTTAGGATATTACACCCCTTCGAGTTACAATTGCCTTCCTTCTGCCTACATTCTTACTCCTTCCATCTACATTTCAACAGCTTCTGCTTACATCGGTATAAATCGCAGCTCCAGTGTTATAATGATGAATGTAAACTATTTCTTTATCAAATTATACACCTCTTTATTTAATAATCCAATTGTTAATAGTTCAAAATCAACATGGCTGAGAGGCGGCGGCACTGGTAATAGAAACAGTTTTGTGCCAATGTAGAATTAGGGTGGCATTACAACAATTATTAAGGCTAGAGGTGTTAATAGAACCCACACCTATATGCAACTGCTACGGGTGATAGTTTTTTAATGATAAATGAAACATTTAAATAAAAATGTAGGTATTAAGTTACTATTAACAAGAATTTATAGGCTAGTTTTTATAAAGGTCTTTATTATACTGTAGTTTGTTTCTTGTTGCGTTTTTATGGAGAAAATAGATATGAAAGCAAAAACTATCACAACAAAAGTAATTACCATCGTTTCTGTTCTTATTATACTTATGGCCTTAGCTATTACTTTACCCTTTGGTTATTTGACATACCGTACAGAAATGAAAAAACTAGATGCGCTAGAAATACTATTGAATGATAACTATGATGCTGTTATTAAACAAGAAGTACAAACTGCATTAAGTGTGATTGAGGGCTGTTATGTTCAGTATAAGCAGGATAGATTATCGCTGGAGGCTGCTCAGATTTTAGCAGCTGATTTGGTGCGAATGCTGAATTATGGAGATGGTGGTTATTTCTGGGTTGATGCAAAGGACGGTACGAATGTGGTTTTGTTAGGAAAAGATACCGAAGGTAAAAATAGGTTGGAATTAACCGACGAAAAGGGAAATAAATTCATTCAAGAGATTATTAATGCTGCCCTTAGTGGAGGGGGGTATGTTAATTATTGGTTTCCAAAAAAAGGTGAGGAAATTGCATCGCCAAAGCGTAGCTATTCACTGTATTTTGAGCCTTTTGATTGGATTGTGGGAACAGGTAATTATGTTGATGATATTAAGGTTCATATTTCAACGGAAAGGGAAAAAGAGCTCGCTCGTCTAAGTTATTTTTTGTGGGTATTGATTGGAATTACACTTTCTGTTGTGTTGTTGGCTGTAACAGGTGCTGTTTTATTTGGACGCAGCTTTTCTAGGCCAATTATTGTATTAGCTGAAAAAACAAAACAATTATCATTAGGTAACCTTAGTGTAGATATTGATAAAAATTGTAATGATGAAATTGGTATTCTTCAAGAAGCTTTGCATCATACCATCCTAAAGTTTCAGGATGTGATTAAGGAGGTAGTTATGAGTTCTAATAATGTTGTTAATGCGAGTTCTGGCATTAAGAATACGGCAGAACTCCTGTCTCAAGGAGCAAGTTCACAGGCAGCATCAACAGAAGAGATTTCTTCATCCATGGAGGAAATGACAGCAAATATTGAAGCGAATACAGAAAATGCTTTTCGTACAAAAGATGTGATAAGCAAGGCGCATGTGAGTTTGGAAGCCTTGTTAATTCAAGTTAAAAGGAATTTGGATTCCATGCAGGATATAAAAGTGAAAACAAGTGTTATTAATGATATAGCGTTTCAAACCAATATATTATCCTTAAATGCTGCTGTGGAAGCTGCAAGGGCTGGCGAAGCTGGAAGAGGTTTCGCTGTTGTTGCTACAGAAGTAAGAAAACTTTCTGAATACACAAAAAAAGCAGCTGGAGAAATAGATATTCTAACTAACGATAGCTTGAGTGCAGCAGAGGATGCTTGGGAAAATTTAGAAATCTTATTGCCGGATATTGCTAAAATAGTCGAACAAATTGAAGAAGTCTCAGTGTCTTCAAAGGAACAAAATGTAGGTGTGAATCAGATAAATGGGGCAGTCCAAGAGTTGGTAGGTATCACTTCTCGTAATGCAGCCTCTTCTGAGGAATTAGCTTCTTCGGCTGAAGAAATGGCTTATGAGTCAACTCAACTAAAACAATTAGTATCTTTCTTTCAGATTAATGATCAAGCTAAGGGGTAAGCAGCTTTTGAAAATTCTGTCTGCATATTTAGCGTACCTCAAACAACAAACCCAAATAAAATAGTTTGGGTTTGTTGTTTGAGATATGCTTTTCTAAACATTTGTTAATGTGTATGGTCGTCAAAATAGGCATGTTCAAAAGTGTGCAGTGTATCCCTTAGTTTTTGAACATAACTTAAATCTGTTGTTTGTTTGCATTTCATGGCATACACCGATAGTTGATGCAGCAATACAAGCTGGTTGGTATAAGCTGCGTATGCTTTCTCATCAGCTACATCTTTTATTTTAATGCGTTGATGCAAAAAATACTCACTCACAATGTCCTGTATTTTTTTTGCATGCTCTTCTTTATTCATCACCCATCTTACCAATTGATTATAGTCAACCGTTTTGGCTTTTGATAATTCAGTAATCTCTTTCATTGATTTTTCAATGGTAGCAATGTGTTCGTAAATTAGTACTACCCGCGTAGAATCATCGTAAATGCCACATGGTATTTCGCAGTGGGCAAAACTGTTTTGGGTGAAAAGACCCAGCGTAAAAAGGAGTGCAAGAGAATTGATAAGTGTTTTCATAGTCTTATTTGTTAAGTTATATTAATCTAACAATGATAGTGGTTAAGTGTTGTAA
>QKIO01000063.1 GCA_003251015.1 Bacteroidales bacterium | reverse complement strand
CACCTGGCTATTACTCAAGTATTTTGGTAATAGGTTAATGTCACTGACTCTACTGGGGCAGATGTCTATACCGCCTCTTCGGGTGTAGATGCATGTTACAGCTAGCTCGTCTGGTTGAAAGGCGTCCCACAAACGTTTGTATATCATTTCACAAATCTCCTCGTGAAAATGATTTTCATTACGTATCGAAATTAAATAGGCTAACAAACCATCTAAAGTTGGCGTTTTCGCTCCTTTCAGATGTATGTAAGCTGTTCCCCAATCGGGTTGATGAGTAATTTTACAATTACTACGTAACAAATGACTAGCTACTTTGATTAAAGTCGTATGTGACTCTGTCGTCAATAAAGCAGGTGTTTCGGTATAGTGGGTAAATGATAGTTCATTCACATGCTTTTGATTCTCCAAAATGAGGTAGTTTTCAAAGTCAAAATCATGAGCTTCTGTTTCGGTGGAGAAAAAATGGACACTAACCTCTGTTTCTAATAGTTTGCTTAAGTCGGTAGTGATGATGGTTGTTACTTCCTCAATGCCCTCTTGAGCTGTACCTCCAAAAGTATGCATATTAAAGGAGTTGAGGTATAATTTTAGCGATTTGCTTTCTACTAACGATGGGTTGGTGGCTGAATAAACCAACTTTAAAAGTCCTGATACGGGTAAACCTCTTGTGGTTAAAAAACTTAATTCATAGGCATGCCAGCTATCCACACCTACAAAAGGGAGGTTTTTTTCGTCTAAAGCGTAGTATTCGCGATTGAGTACGCGAGGCACTGCCACTAGCATATTGGGTGCATATGTTTGTGGATAATCTACTTGTTTGCCTAAGTATTTAGCTTCGTGTAACACCGTGTTTTGTTTTTAGGTTGAATGAATGTCTGTTATAATTCTATTTGAAACTGCCTTTCTAAACGCCTTTTTTAGAGCCAAACATCTCAATATGCACTCTAGGACTGTAACGCCATCCATTTGTAATGGCTAATTCCATCACTAGTGGAGCCGATAATGCCAGTTCTTGGCGACTGGCGCCTAATGGCATAACTAAGATGTCGTCTTTTTTATAGTTTTTTAAATGCGTTAAAAAGTCTGATTCTATCTCTATGGCATCTGATTTTTTACCAACTACATACTTTAGTTGTAAGTCTTTGTTGGTTTCATTACATAGGTTGATGTAGGCCTGTAAGACGTTTGTATTTCGGCGTTTTTCGTTGTGAAATTTTGTTGGGCCTGATTCTGTTAGTTTATAAAACGCTAACTTTTCTGGCGTAGGGGTGGAATTGCTCAGTTTTGGTGAGATACTGAATAAATCAACCCACTTAGCCACCTCTTCATCATAAAGCGTTCCGTTTGTTTCTAAGGTAAGATGTAGGTTTAGTTCTGTTTTTAGTTGTTGACATAACTGGGCTAATGGTCGTTTTTGCAAAAGAGGCTCACCACCAGTAATAACCACATGACGAATGGTTCCGATGTTGTGTTTTACCCATGTAACAACTTCGGCAGGCATTAACTCAGTTGTTTTATCGGGATGAAATGAGGCGTAAGTAGTATCGCAACGGCAGAATTCACCATTATCCATAGTCCAAATACAGCGTAGGTTACAGCTCGATAGGCGGATAAATAAGGATGGTACGCCAGCTAGTTTGCCTTCACCTTGTATGGTGCCCGCAATAGGTAATCCTGTTTTAGGCAACTCACTTAATTCGTTACCATGTAGGTCTTTTACAACAGGGAAAACACCCTCGTTTGATAGAACCAATTTCTCGTTCATTGTGTTCTCTTATTATAATGAGGAGTCAGTATATCCAGCTTCAGAAAAGGCTTTAGCTCGTAGTAAACAACTGTCGCATTCACCACATGGTTTTTCGCCACCACGGTAACAACTCCATGTTAATCCAAAATCAACACCTAACTGCATCCCCAAAACTATTTCATCACTCTTTGTTTTGTTGATAAAAGGTGCGTGTATGCGGATGGGTAGGTTTTTAACAGCGCCCATCACGGTACCTTTGTTGATGGTTTCTTGCATGGAATCAATAAATTCTTGACGGCAATCCACATAACCTGAATAATCAACTTCTGACACCCCAATAAAAATATCTTGTGCGCCAATGGCTTCTGCGTAAGAGGCTGCAAGTGAAAGGAAAACCATGTTTCGAGCTGGTACATAGGTAACTGGGATATCTGTGCGACTCACATCTCCATTTTCTACCGACATGGATTTGTCGGTTAATGAGGAACCGCCCCATTGTCCCATATTAATAACGGCTAAGCGGTGTTCTGTAACCTGGGCTGCTGCCGAAATGGCTTTTGCCGCATTTAGTTCTCTATCGTGTCTTTGTCCATAATCAAACGATAGGGCATGAACCTCAAACCCCTCGCTTTTGGCTAAGTATAGTGCTACAGCGGAGTCTAGTCCACCCGATAATAATACAACTGCTTTTTTCATGATGTATGCTTTTAATCCGGCATTAAACCAAACGAAAAACAAAATGGAGGGTGTGCAAAATCAGCTAACGCAAGCGCATTAGTGATTAATTATTAGTCCCTAGTTTTGTTTTACGACAGGATGGTTACGAACTGTCGGTCTTTTTTTAACACTGCAAAGATAGATTTTTTGTTTGAAAAGTCTTGTAATTATTTTGTTTGGATGTGAGGAGGTGTTGTGCATTTAGACGCACTTTTAATTTGTAAAAGTTGTAAAAATAAACTTTCGAGTTCATATAGGTCGGCCTATTGAGGTGTGTACAGCGTGTAAAAAAA
>QKIO01000377.1 GCA_003251015.1 Bacteroidales bacterium | reverse complement strand
GTGAATGTAAGCTACTACCGAAGGAGCAGTTACATTTTCGAATACAGATAACTCTAATTTCTCACCCATCATCCCAGTGTTCTCAACAATAAGTTCAGAAATAGTACGACCATTGATCGAAAGAGCTTTTAAAGCCTCTAAATCAGCAGGTTTGTTTTCAAGAGCTGCATCTAAGATCGAATTAGTTAAAGCAACAAATGTTTCGTTGATAGCCACAAAGTCTGTTTCGCAATTCAAAACGACCAAAGCACCATACGATTTGTCAGCTGTAACTTTTGCTAATACAGCACCTTCAGTAGCGTCACGGTCAGCACGCTTGTTAGCGATAGCTTGACCTTTGATACGAATGATCTCAACAGCACCGTCAAAATCACCATCAGCTTCTGTTAGTGCCTTTTTGCAATCCATCATGCCGGCACCGGTTAATTTTCTTAATTTACTTACGTCAGCAGCAGTTATTGCCATGATATTTATGTTTTTTAAGAATTTAAATCAATTAGTCATTAGCTTCTTCAGAAGTAGCGCTTTCTTCAGCCTCTTCTGTTGCTACTTCTTCTTTTCTAGCTTTTCCTTTAACGTCAACTTTTTTAGGTCTAGCAGCTCTTTTTTCTTTAGAACCTTCTGGACTATCCTTGTCAACTTTACGTTCGCTTAAACCTTCGATCATAGCTTTCACCATCACATCAGTGATAAGACCAACCGATTTAGTAGCATCGTCGTTAGCAGGAATAACAAAATCGATATTTGAAGGATCTGAGTTCGTATCAACGATACCAAACACAGGTATATTTAAACGAATTGCCTCTTTAACAGCAATGTGCTCCTTCATTACATCAACCACAAACATAGCAGCAGGAAGACGAGTCAAATCCACGATGCTACCTAGAGTTTTCTCTAATTTAGCACGTTGACGTGTAATTTGAAGTCTTTCTCTTTTAGAAAGTACACTCCATTGAGAGTTATCAACCATCATTTTGTCGATGGTAACCATTTTTTTAACCGCCTTACGAATAGTAGGGAAGTTAGTAAGCATACCTCCAGGCCAACGTTCAACAACGTAAGGCATGTTGATAGCGCCGATTTTCTCAGCAATGATTTCTTTAGCTTGTTTTTTGGTAGCTACGAATAACACTTTCCGGCCTGATTTTGCAATCTGTTTTAGTGCTTCAGCAGCTTCGTCTATTTTAACTGCGGTTTTGTGCAGATCAAGAAGGTGAATTCCATTACGCTCCATAAAAATATAAGGCGCCATGGCTGGGTTCCACTTTCTCTTTAAATGACCGAAATGAACTCCGGCTTCTAATAATTCTTCAAAACTTACTCTTGACATTTTGATTTTTTTATGTTGTTTACATTCTGTTTGAACCAACCACTAAGTAGTTATTCATCCCTTGGATGATAAGTCTTACTGGTTTAGATACTAAACACTCCAGATAAAGATTAACGTTTAGAGAACTGGAATTTCTTACGAGCTTTAGGCTGTCCTGGTTTCTTACGTTCAACAACACGTGAGTCACGAGTCATGAAACCTTCAGCTTTTAAAGCAGGTTTGCTCTCTGCGTCAATTTTAACAAGTGCACGAGAAATAGCTAAACGCACAGCCTCGGCTTGTCCTTTAAATCCACCACCACAAAGGTTGATTTTAATATCGTAGTTAGCAGCAACACCTAATACATTCAAAGGTTGCTTAACAATATATTGTAAGGTAGCTGGTGGAAAATATACAGCAAGATCGCGTTTGTTGATGGTAATTTGACCTTTTCCTGCGCTCATATAAATACGAGCTACTGCTTCTTTTCTTCTACCAATAGCATTAATTACTTCCATAATAGTTATTTAATGGCATTAATATCAATTACTTTAGGCTGTTGAGCGCTGTGTTTGTGCTCAGTACCTGCATACACATAAAGATTTCTGTAAAGTTGGCTTCCCAAACGATTCTTTGGTAACATACCTTTTACAGCTCTTTCAACTAATTTCTCAGGGCTCTTGGCAATTAATTGCGCAGGAGTAACATCCTTACGACCACCAGGGTATCCACTGTAATAGAAAAACAAACGCTGATTTAGCTTGTTTCCAGTTAGTTTTACTTTTTCTGCGTTTAAGATAATCACATTATCTCCACAGTCTACGTGAGGTGTGTAGCTAGGCTTATATTTTCCACGAAGTAATTTTGCTACTTTCGATGACAAACGACCCAACACCATATCAGCAGCATCCACTATAACCCATTCTTTTTGAGCTGTAGCTTTGTTGGCTGAAATTGTTTTGTAACTTAATGTATCCACAGTCTTTCTTTTTAAATTAGACTTATTATTAAAACAGTTTGCGAAGGCGACTACTTAATTTCCCGATATCCAGATCCCACCCCTTCAACCGTTTGCTTAAGTCGAACCAACCTTCAGGCTCGGACAATAATCGGGCGCAAAAGTACTGCTTTATTTTGGATTACAAACTATGTTTGGCAAAAAATCATCACTAAGTCAGTAATATGCACCGTTATTTAACAACTAGATGAACCACAAAAACACATAGAAGTGTTTTTTACGCTAACGAGCGATCGCCAAATAGAAATAATTACAAACAAGCCCATGCAACAAACATACCTACGAAGCTAACATACACAATGAATGAGAGAATGTTATACTTTTATTATAGAACCACAAAAACTAATTGTTACCTAGGTAGGTTTGTTAGTAAATTTGGCATTTACAAAGCAGAAAACAAGGTGATAAGTACTGTAGCGAAAAAAATATGTTTATTTGAATTCAATACCCAAGAGAGAGATGTCATCAAACACAGATCCTTTATCTAACAAAGACTTAATAATATCTTTGAACTCATCAAAATTACTATCTAAATCCTCATCATCAGCTAGAATACGTTCTACATCTTCCGCACCTGATTCTACATGAAGACCATTATCCAGCTCAACTAACCCATCGGTAAATACCAAAAGTTTAGAATTGCGTTTGATGCGAACCGCCCCTACTTCAATAGTTGGTATGCAATCTAACATTCCCAAACCAATACATCCCTTTTCTAGGGTTGTGAGTTGTTTTTTGCCTACATTATAAAGCAATGGGGGCAAATGACCCGCATTTACATACGTTAATTTGCGAGTTAATAGATTGTATCGTCCAATAAAAAGCGTGATAAACTTCTCGCTATTGGCACTTTCGTTAACCCTTACATTCAGTTGATGAATAAGTTTTTTGAAGTTGACACGTGAAGTAAACAGCGAACGCATCACCGCCTGAAAATTGGACATCAGCATGGCTGCAGAAATACCTTTTCCCGACACATCGGCTACGCAAAATCCAATGGAATGACTGGATAAATAAAAGGCATCGTAATAATCGCCCCCTACACCTAAATGAGGATGGTATAACGACCTAATTTTAAGCCGTGGCGTTTGCGGTAACTGGTCTTGACTGGGCACTAATTGTTGCTGTATGCGCGAGGCTAATTCCATTTCCTTCTTTAGCGCTTCTTGCTCTAACAAGGCAGACTGCATACGTTTGTTTTCAATAAACACTATAATCAAATTAGCAATAATCTGTATTAACTTAATGTGTTTAATAGTGGGACTAATGCCTTGATGCTCCTCTTCAACATCGCCAATTAGCACATAACCAATGGCCTTGAAGCGGTGAAACAAAGGAATAACCGAATCAAAAGATTTTAAACAAGGAGGGTGGTTGAGGGTAACACTTTCTATTTGCTTATAATGCAACAAGTCTCTTTCTACATCAATCATGGCGGCCTCTTCTTCAGAAACACCCGATATCAATAGGTTTTGCCAAGTATCGTTAGAGTGTGTAAACACCAATATCTTACCTACCTCTAACTCTTCACGTAGGAGCAGCTCAAATTCACCCAATAAATCCTCGATGCTATGATCTTGGTTAATGGTTTGTGCAATATCAAGTAGCATATTTAGCCTATCTTGATAGATATTAAGTCGTCTCTTACTTTGTTGCGTAACCATTTTGAACTTCTGTGTGTGAACTAAGGTAGAAAAAAAATATGAACTCTAACTTTTTTCGTGCCCAAAAGAATACCTCTTAAGTAGTTGTATTTAACACACAGCTAATTAAGAGGTTTCTATATGTTATCTTAGTCTTTTACACGCTCTACATAAGAACTATCGCGGGTATCAATCTTAATTTTATCACCTGTATTCACAAAAAGAGGTACCATAATAGTTGCTCCTGTGTCAATAGTAGCCTGCTTTAACGAGTTAGTAGATGAAGTGTCACCACGCACACCTGGTTCTGTATAGGTCACTTCTGCAAACACATACATTGGCAAATTAACCAATAGTGGCGTTTCCGTATCCACATGATAAACCATCTCAACAGCTAATCCTTCGCTCAATAACTCCGGAGAATCAATAAGATCTTTTTCTAAAGGAATTTGCTCAAACGTTTCTGAGTTCATGAAATGATACCCCATATCATCGTTGTATAAAAATTGACATGGACGACGCTCAACACGAGCCTCATTCACCTTAACACCCGCATTAAAGGTATTTTCAATTACTTTGCCGGTTGATACATTTTTAAGTTTTGTTCTTACAAATGCGGCCCCTTTACCGGGTTTTACATGTTGAAACGATACAATAAAAAATAATTGTTCGTTGTATTCAATACACATACCATTTCTAAAATCAGCTGTACTTGCCATAATATTGAAATTCTGATAGTTATTAGTTTTTCAAAAATAGGTACAAAAATAGTGTAAAAGCCTTAAAAGTAAACTATAATATTCGCTAATTTTTAGACGAACACAATATTTCCTTATTTATCAAGGGATACGCACTCATTAAAATTGATGTAAGTGATTAACGACCTCTAACTCTTGCCAATTCACGCACTATTTCACTTTACTGCTAAATGGATGTTTGAGCCCCTTGTAAGAGTCAAGTTCGCAGGTGAATGAGCCAACAGTAAGATTAAACTTTATGAGGATAGGTATGCGATTTAAATCTTTGGTGAACCACACCTTAACATCATCCTCGGTCTCAAAAACACGTCCCACTTCGGTTACTGGTGAAAAAACATAACAATCTACTTTTCCAAATTCTGTTTTGATGGTTTCGCTACCACGGTATTTAATGCGTAACGGATAAGGCTTATCTGTGAAATAGGTCATAAATTCTATTACATCCCCCACCTTCATGCTGTTATTCATGTTGTTGTTTCGTGCAAAATAAATGGCTGATAAGATATCTAAAATACCTTCCTGCACGGAATGAACACCCGATTTTTGACTATTAACTGTCGAGTTATTGCGATTAAACGTCACTTCATTGTAATATCTATATTTACCCTCATTGATATTGCGAATGGCTTTCACCGGTAAATCATCTACTGGATTAACGTAACTCTCGTAAGTGTCTCTTATTTTATACAACACGTCGGTAAAACCAGTTGTACGACCCGTGCCAATTAACCTATGGACTTGTTTTCCATTCACGTTGGCACTGCTCACACATAAGGAGGCAGATCCACCAGTAATAAAACCATAACTCAAGCTAAAGTTTAATTCTTCCCCAGGCTGATAAGCTTTATGATTGGTGAGTTTGTATAGTGGAATAACTTCTATTTTGGTTTCAGGATCACTCGTTGCAGCACTATTCAATTGGCCTGCCACTAGAAATACAAATAAATAGATAATTCGTTTCATACAATTTTAGTTTTTAGGTGGTACTTTAAGTGTGTACGACAACCAACCGGTACTTAACACGTAGTTGAAGTATTTGCGTTATCGTTTTTATTGATATTACTGATACCATAAACGTCCCTCTGTGGTTTGTGTAAAGGTATGTCAAAATGCTTGCCAAATTATGAAGAGAGGAACCATTATTTAAATTTGGCCTAAAATAGGCTGGTCTGTAACAAATAATCCTTTTTATAAAATATAAGATTTACAAAAGACAAACAACAAGAAAGATACAAGCCATAAATTCAAACATAAAAACAACATAGTCTAAATTTTTTTTAGCATTTTTGCCTTTGCGAGTAAATTTATTACCAAACATAACTAACTGCCTCATGAATACTAAAGCCTTTTTAACAATAAGCATATCACTTGTAGCATTTAACTTATTTGCTACAGAACCAATCGACTACTCCCAGGCCATGCGTATGGGTGTTAAATTTTTTGGTGGCCAACGTTGCGGCAATACTCACAATTGGTTGTTAATCGATAATACAAACATAACCGTTAGTAAAACATGTCATTTAGAAGATAAATATAAAGGAATAGACCTTTCTGGAGGCTGGCACGATTGCGGAGACCACATAAAGGTAGCGCACACCATGGGGTATGCGGCGGTGTGTCTTTTAAGCGCTTACGACATTTGGCCAACAGCCTTTGAAGATAAACACAGTCAGACTTATGGCGCACCCAATGGAGTAGCTGATGTATTGGATGAAGCCAAAGTAGCCACCGATTTTTTTATGAAATCGTTGAATAATGGTGAATTTGTGTATTACATAGGACGAGGTGGCGAAGATCATCGAAATTGGGTAACCTCTGCCTATCAATCAACGCTTACTAAGTCGGAAGGGGGTAACCCAAGAGAATGTACTGCTACATCAACAGGAGGAGGTTGGCAGGCTATGAATTACGCGTCGGCATTAGCTTTGATGAGTATTCATTACCCAAACGCAACTTATGCCACACAATGTTTGGCCAAAGCAAAAGAATTATATGTTTATGCCCAAAATCACAGATCAACCAATGGTGTGTATTGCGACGAGTTTTATGGAACCGGCAACTCTAATATTAAAGATGAATACGCCTTAGCAGGTGCTATAATGTATAAGGCAACGGGTGAGTTAAAATACAAGACCGATGCAACTAATGAGGTAATGGGGCTTTGGGAATCAAACTCACCTATGGCATGGGATACTGTGGCTGACCTGATGTACTACTATATGGTTAAGATGGATCCCAATATAAATAATGGCAATCAAAGTGGTACATTATTTAGTTTCTTAGTGAAGAATACAGACAAGATAATGGTAAATGCAAATTCTTATGGCATTCCATGGAAATGGTTCAGCAGCAAGTGGGGCACCAATAAATTAGCGTCAGGATGCGCCTTAAGTCTGGCTTTATATGCCAAACTAATTGATGATGGCGTGGTTAGCACTAACAATGACAAGTCTACGGAAGCACTTATTCAAAACGAAAAAATCATCAACTATATGTTAGGTGTTAATGAATTTGGTCATCCTTTTATTCATGGGTTTAAGGATGATATGACTTATCGCATCCATCACCGCAATGCAATGGGACGAGATGATAACCCGCCTTCTGATGTAAAAAATACGACACCCTTTAAATTTGCCTGCGGAGGCTTAATAGGAGGGCCAACAGAAGAAGGCAAGTTTCACAACCTCATCGAAGATGGCACTTTTTTTATGGAAACAGAAGGTGGCTGTGACTACAACGCTCCTTTTGTAGCTGCTTTGGCAAACATTGTTGCTCGCAAAACGCCATTCCCAACTGCTACATCAATTCTTAAGGAACAAACTGATCTACTCATTTATCCTAACCCTGCTAAAGGAACCGTACAAATAGACATTAACAGTGAGAGGTCGGAAGAAAATGGTTTAGAAATAATAAATCTAAAAGGTCAGCTTGTAAAAACAGTTACTAACATTCATAACTCAAACACCCTAAATATAAATGATTTGAAAGCTGGCATCTATTTTATAAAACTAAAAACTTCTACTCAAACCATCACAAAAAAACTCGTAGTGCTTTAAGTTTTAAAACACTCAGTATGGAGTTACCATCACCTTTTTTTAAGGCAAATACTCCATATCGATGTTACTCATCGAATGAAAAAGGTTAAACCGAGCTTTGGGATTAATCTGAGTCATTTGATTTATTATTTCACGCGCCGTCTTGCGTATGGTCAATTCTTCGTAGGGGCATTCTTTTTTTAACGACACAAAACCACGCAATTGAGCGTATCGTTTTAGTTCGGCACCAGCCAAAAGTATCAACGGACGGATGGCTATAATATCACCTTCAAACATTGATAAGGTGGGTGGTATCGATGAGATGTTGGCATGTTGTGCCATGTTCATCACTAGGGTTTCAATGGCATCATCGAGGTGATGACCAAAAGCTAGAGTAGAGATACCTAAATCAGTTGCCAATTTAAATAGTTCTTTTCGGCGATTGCGACTGCATAAAAAACAGGGCTTGTTATTACCCGAACGTTCCAAATTTGCACGTGTACGTACGATATGAAGTGTGACATCAAGACTAACGCAAAACGACTGAAGCCAATCCACATCAATCTCATAGGGCACATCTTCAGTGATGATATGCGCCGCATGTAAGGTGTAATGTATGGGCAGATGTTTACGGCGATAAGAAAGAATATCTAACAAGGACAAACTATCTTTCCCTCCTGACACAGCCACCAGAATTGTATCGTTATCTTTTATCATCTGGTATTGATTAATAGCCTTACCAGCTCTCAATCGCACTTTATTTATAAAAGTAACATCTAACTTATCCATCTTCTCACTCATACAGCACAAAAATACACAAAAAGAGTTCTTAACAATATACGCTGACTCTACTGCATTATTTGTTTAGACCACTTAAGGATGATCGTACCCCAACGTTTTAGTAAATCAATCACTAGTAACCAACAAAAATATTAAATGAGGGATCTTCCCAAAGGGTTCCCCTCAATGTTGTAAATTGATTTTGCGAAACTGTTTGCAACATGGATAAAAATAATGAAATAAATTTTGTCAGCCGATATTCAAACAGATTATAGATTTGCTAAAAGTCGTAGACATACCAGCATTAATAAAACAACATGATAACGTTCGTTATTATAAGGCTTTAAAACAAGGACGCATATATTAACCATGCTGTTCGGGATATTCAGTCGAAGTGATTCTATGACGGAAACCTGTGAAGGAATGCGGCCTTTATGAGGTAAGTTAAATCATCTTGGCATCGATAAAGCTCCTGCAAAAAGTACAGCAGGAGATGGATTACGTAATCGAGATCATCGTTTTTTCGAGTCCTTGTGTTTTGAATTGGTTAAGAAATATCAATCATTTTTGTGGGACAGCCCAACTTATGGATTGACATTCAAAGAAGTACTTCTGTATGATTCGACAACGATTCGTTTGTTTAGTGATATTCTTAAAGGCGTTGGGTCTAATCCCAAGGGTGATGACAAAAGAAAGGAGACCTAAAAATACATATGCTCATTAATGCAGTTCAATCAGTAGGCCAGTTTGTAAAGGTAACAGCAGCCAAGGTGCACAACAAAAACTTTCTTAAGAGTCTTCTACTGACTTCTCAAAACCATGCGCTGATTGTCTTTGACCAGATTGTTATTATTACAAAAGGCTTTGAGACCTCTCGGGATAAGATAACATACTTTCGTCACGTCCTACTTGATTTACTCTAAGTGATGACGGTTGACTTTGGGGCATTCTTAACCCATAACTCGGTTACCATTCACTATTGAGCCTTATATCAAGTTGCTGTTCGTTAGAACGATGACTTTGCTGATGGATTCTTCAGATTTGGCTCCACAAAACCCTTGCTCCCGATAGCTATCAAGACTAGTTCTTCCTGTCAACTAATCGAACTCAAGAACTATCATCTTGATAGCACGTTACCAGACCCCGACATACTAAAAAAAGAGGTTACCTTACGATAACCTCCTTTCCACCTTAATCAACTACTATGAAAAACTACTATTTTTTCTTACTCTCTTCTTTTTTCTTTTCTGGAGTAGTTTGTTTCTGACCTTCACTCTTTTTTACGTTGCTTTCTTTGTGCTCGTTAGAAGTTACATGATCCTTGTGTTCTGGATGTTTTGCGGTTTGTTCAGTTTTAGGTTTCTGTTGGGCTGATGCCACAGAAGGAGATAATACTGCCATTAAAAACAAAGAGAAAAACGAAATTACGATTACTTTCTTCATGACAATTAGTTTTGTTTTTGTTAATATTTAGTTTAAATCAACACTTCAAAACTACACCAAAAAGAGATAGACCTTAGTTATGGGTTGGTTAAAGACGGTTAATGGATTGTTAAAGTTGTGCGTTCGATATTTAAGCCCTAAAAAACAAGCTAAAAAGTCGGTATTCATAAATTTGCATTTCCCATTAGAAAGTTGACACTTTCAACAAAATAAATCCCCACCGTAGATCATTTTGAAAGCAAAGTCCTCATTATGAATCTCATCAAAGAAGATTTGTTTATAAACCAACCTATAATTCAAAGTACTGCAGCGAATTAACTAACTTATCAGAGCTACTTAATAACTCCGTGGCACTAGCCGATAGTTCTTCTGAGGTAGATGCATTAGCTTGAGTTAGGCTATTTAACTGGTGAAGTGCGTGATTAATTTGAGTGGCTCCATTGCTTTGTTCTTTACTGGCTACCGAAATCTCTTGCACCAATGCT
>QKIO01000163.1 GCA_003251015.1 Bacteroidales bacterium | reverse complement strand
ACCTACGTTAAAAGAAGGGCTGAAATAGGACTATCTAACATACACATGCAGATAGAGCCCAATACGTTTGTTTATCTTAGTTCTTACTATTCATCAAGTGAAACGGGCAATATTTTTAGTTTAGAAAAATACGATGAAAAAAAGTTGGTGTTTAAATTATCAGCTAAAAGCATAAACTACAATGCTGAAGCAAACAACTGGCACTTGGATAATTACGTGATGCGTCAATTTATAAGTGATGAGAAACAGATCATTACTTACGGTGCTTCGATGGATACTGTATTAACTAATATGCAACCGGAAGACTTTAAAGAAGAGCATAATTATTTTGAGACGATGAATAGCTCTCAGCTCAACAGACACATCGATAATCAACGAAAAAGAGGGGTAGGCGAGCTGGAAGAGTTTATGATTGAAAAGTACAAACGTATTGCTTCTCCATTTAGCGCATTTATACTTACGTTAATTGGTGTTTCGTTGGCCTCACGAAAAGTGAGGGGAGGAATGGGCTTACATATTGGTGTGGGTATCGGACTTAGTTTTGCCTATATTTTGTTTATGCAAATATCTATTACATTCGCTATAAGTGGATTAGTTAGTCCGTTAGTGGCTGTTTGGATACCAAATGTTGTATTTTCACTCATTGGTATATTTCTTTATATGCGAGCCCCTAAGTAGTTTTATATCAATAATATAAATAAATTAATATAGCTATAACAATAAGTATGTCTCTTTTAATTTTTGTTAAAAAGATAAAAGTTGTAATTATGCATCTTGAAATTTTTACGTTTGACAACTATACTAAGTATTGAATATTTGTAAGTTACACAAAAAAATAGGATTATGTCATTGAAAAAACACATCCTCGATCTTCGAAAAAGGAAGGAACAGGTACAAATGGGTGGTGGCGAAAAAGCCATAGAAAAACAGGTTGCTTCAGGCAAAATGACCGCTCGCGACCGCGTTTTAGCCCTTGTGGATAAAAATTCTTTTACCGAATACGATCTTTTTGTAGAGCATGAAGCTCGTGATTTTGGTATGGACAAAATGCAATTACACGGTGATGGTGTAATTATTGGAACAGGAACTATTTATGGAGCCCCAATATGCATTTTTGCTCAAGATTTTACAGTTGCAGGAGGTTCATTAGGATTGATGCACGCTCGTAAGATCACAAAAATAATGGATCACGCGCTTAAGATGCGTGTACCGTTAATTGGGATTAATGACTCAGGTGGTGCTCGTATTCAAGAAGGGGTGAACTCACTTGCTGGTTATGGCGAGATTTTCTACCGCAACACATTGGCATCAGGAGTAATCCCTCAGATATCAGTTATCTTAGGTCCATGTGCCGGCGGTGCGGTTTATTCACCAGCATTAACAGATTTTGTTTTTGTGGTAGATCAAATCTCTAAAATGTTTATTACTGGTCCTGGTGTTATCAAGTCGGTATTAGGTGAAGAGATTTCGATGGAAGCCTTAGGTGGTGCACGTGTTCACGCAGAGATTACGGGTAATGCCCATTTTTTTGCCATGAGTGAGGCAGAGTGTATTGAGCAAATCAAAAAACTCATCACGTTTATTCCTTGGAATAACAACAAGAAAGCAAAAGTGTTTCCTCCCAAAATGCCAAAGTTCACTGGCAATATTGAAGATTTGATCCCAGCTGATCCAAAACAACCTTACGATGTACGTGATGTTATTAGAGCTATCGTTGATGATTCAGACTTCTTTGAAATACAAGAATTATGGGCAGCTAACATTATAATTGGATTTGGTCGTTTAAATGGTGAAACGGTAGGATTCGTAGCTAACCAACCACTTGTATTGGCTGGTGTATTAGATTGCGATAGTTCTGATAAAGCTGCTCGTTTTATACGTTACTGTGATGCATTTAATATTCCAATTGTAACGCTAGAAGATATGCCTGGTTACTTACCTGGCGTAGATCAAGAACATGCTGGTGTGATTCGTCATGGTGCTAAAGTGTTATATGCTTACTCAGAAGCTACAGTGCCTAAGATTACTGTTATTTTGCGTAAGGCTTATGGGGGTGGTTACATTGCTATGAACTCTCGCCATTTAGGTGCCGACTTTATGTTTGCATGGCCAATGGCTGAGATTGCTGTAATGGGTCCAGAAGGAGCGGCTAATATTATTTTCAAAAAAGAAATTGAAGAGGCTGAAGATCCTGACAAAATGCGTCAGTTGAAAGTGTTGGAGTACAAAGAGAAATTTGCTAATCCATTTGTGGCTGCGGCAAAAGGTTATATCGATTCTGTGATTGAGCCTTCAGAAACACGAGAGTTATTATTGCATGCTATTGAAGTGTCAGCTCATAAGGACGACCATCGTCCAGCTAAAAAACATGGTATTCCTCCATTTTAATCGTTAAGGGTGTATGAAAACTAAAACATTTGAAGGTTTGGTTGATTTTGCTATACTTAGTATGAAGTATAAGACACGATTAACCAAGAAATTTGAAAATAGAAAACACTATGTAGATCCCAATTCTAATCATATACTTTCGGTAATACCGGGTACTGTGGTTGAGATTTTTGTAAAAGTGGGAGATACCATTAAAGCCGGCGAATCAATTATGGTGTTAGAAGCCATGAAAATGATGAACCAAATTTTAATGCCCCACGATGGTAAAATAAAAGCCATCCATGTAGTGGAAGGAAATAAGATCCCTAAGAATCATTTGATGATAGAAGTAGAATAAAAAAAGAGTCCTTAGGGACTCTTTTTTTTTGATTGGTTTTGAATGCTGTTCTAGGCATTAATCGTTTTTTTTGTCTGTAGATAAATAATTATAAACACTAACGTGCTTTTGTTTTGATGTAGTTATTTAATTGGTTTTAATAGACCTATGTTGTTGTTTGTAAAGGTTGATCTTTCTGCTGATAAGTGGAAACCCAATACTAAATCATATACTGACCTATTTCAGTTTACTACAAAAGGTAAACATACCTGGGAAATCTAAAGTAGGTTCTTCTTTGAAAATACCAAATAAGGTAGAGCCACTGCCAGACATGGAAGCGTACTCAGCGCCCAATTCATACAGTTGGGTTTTTATTAGCTCTAATTCAGGGAACTTCTGAAAGACCGATGATTCAAAGTCATTTTTCAACAAATCTTTCCATCGACTAATTGGGTGATTGATGTCACCCAACAATGAGCTTTTGGATGGTGTAGGCACGATGCCTGAATAAGCCACAACTGTTGATACATGTGTATTGGGCTTTACTAATGCTAAATAGTGTCCTGTTAAATTAACCGGAACTGGCGTTAGTACATCACCAATGCCAGTGGCATAAGAACTGCGATTACCGATAAAAAATGGACAATCGGCACCTAACTGAGCCGCCATACTCTCTAGTTTATCGGGTGAGATGTTTAGTTTAAAATAAGCGTTTAACAACTTCAACATAAAAGCAGCGTCAGCTGATCCTCCTCCTAAGCCAGCGCCAAAGGGTATGGCCTTATGTAAATGAAGTTTAACAGGTGGTATGGTAAATTGACGAGCGATTAGATTAAATGCTTTGATACATATATTATTCTCAGGAGGCGTATCAACAACCAATCCGCTACAAGTAAATACATAAGGCTCATCGCTTTCATGGTTAAGCGTTAGTTCTAATACATCATACAAGGGAATAGGCAGAAACACAGTTTCCAAATTATGGTATCCATCCGACCTTTTGGCTACCACATTAAGGCCTAGATTTATTTTAGCATTGGGAAATACAATCATGCAATATATTTTATTTGTACTAATGATGTCAATCTGCTTGAACTTCCTTAAAACAAAGGTGTTAGGTCTGAATGAACATGTGCGCAATCAAACAAAACCATTCTAGAAGTAACAGTATACAAAATAAACGTTTTTTAGCGAAGAATTATGAAATTGAGTCATTTCATTGGGTTATCAACAATGAATCTATACTTTTCCACATCACTGAGATGTTAGAAGTCAATATAGCTTGGAGTAAAAGTTACTTACCAACAAAACTGGCATTATCGTCATAATAACGCATTGTTGCTGGGGAAATAATTATCTTTGACACCCCAATAAATCATCACAACATATAAAAATGGCTGATCGTAAATATACATCTAACAAAAAAACTGAGATCAACTCAGAAATGGGCAAGATACCACCTCAAGCAGTGGAATTGGAAGAGGCTGTATTAGGTGCTTTGCTGCTTGAAAAGGACGCCTTTACTAATATTGGAGAACTAATGAAACCTGAGCATTTCTACAAAGAAGTGCATCAACATATATATAAAGCCATTGCTAATCTGGCGCAGAAGGATCATCCGGTAGATATGCTTACCGTAACCCAGGAATTAAAAAAGATTGGCAAACTCGACGAGGTCGGAGGTGCATTTTACATCACCCAACTAACCAGTAGAGTAGCGTCTGCAGCTCATATACAGCATCACGCTCGTATTATTTGGCAAAAGTTTTTGCAGCGCGAGATGATTCAAATATCAAGCGACCTTCAAACCAAAGCGTATGATGACTCCATTGATGTGGATGACCTGTTAGACGAGGCTGAAAACACGTTTTTTTTGCTCTCGCAAGGGAACATGAAAAAGGAAGCTGTACAAATCAATCCAGTTATTCAGGACGCGATTGACCGCATAAAAGAATCGGCCAAACGAGCTGATGGCTTAAGTGGGGTACCTTCAGGTTTTGGTGCGTTGGATAAAATTACGTCTGGATGGCAAGGTTCTTCGCTTATTATTATTGCGGCTCGTCCTGCCATGGGTAAGACCGCTTTTATTTTGTCGATGACCCGTCAGATGGCCTTGGTACATAAGGTGCCTGTAGCTATTTTTTCGCTGGAGATGTCAAACGTAGAATTGGTTAATCGTTTGATTATATCAGAAACAGAGTTGCCATCAGACAAAATTAAAAAAGGTAATCTTGAGCCTTACGAATGGGAACAACTCGATCATAAAATACAAAATCTAATTGATGCTCCCATTTATGTGGATGATACCGCTGGTTTATCCGTGTTTGAGCTAAGAGCGAAGTGCCGACGCTTAAGTAAACAATACGGCATTAAGATGATTATTATTGATTACCTACAGCTAATGAACGCCAATGGTATGAACCCAGGTAGTCGCGAGCAGGAAGTGAGTTTAATCTCACGCTCGTTAAAAGGTCTAGCTAAGGAATTAGATGTGCCCATCATGGCGCTTTCTCAGTTAAACAGGGGTGTGGAATCAAGAACAGGTATTGAAGGTAAACGTCCGCAGTTATCTGACCTTCGTGAATCAGGAGCGATTGAACAGGATGCCGATATGGTGTGTTTTATTCACCGTCCTGAATACTATCGCATTACAGAAGATGAACAAGGTAATTCGCTGTTGGGAATAGCTGAAATTATAATAGCTAAGCACCGTTCGGGACCTACGGCAGATGTACGCTTGCGTTTTCGTCAAGAACTGGCGCGTTTTCAAGATTTGGAGGATACATCTTTTGATGATGGTGGTTTTGTACCTATGCCATCAGCTCCCGTATTGCAATCTAAAATGAATAATTTAGTAGATGGTGGAGGAAGAGCGTTACCTAATTTTCCAGATAGTCCTGGTTTTAATAACGATGTGCCTTTTTAATCGCTTTGATGTTTAAGTAGTAATTAAACTAATTTGAAGCGAGTTTAGCCAATAATGTGTAGTTGATCTTTTTTAAGTAATTGGGTTTTTGCGTATAAAAAAAAGGCTACTGTGAGTTTACAGTTGCCTTTTTTTGTAAGGGCTAGTAATTAAAACTACTGCCGCCCAAGAACTCTCTAACGATAGAAGTGGGAGGTATTTCGTGAGATTTCATTGGTTTGAGGTAGCTAAAAAACTTGAGTAGGCGAGAGGCTTCTGCATACTCGTTTTGGTTAGGCTGCACCTCTAATAAAATAGATTCGGCAAATGGTTTTAATACCGCTAACTCAAAGAGTAGAGCGGTGTTAAACATCACATCTGCTTCTTCTTGAAATGGGAAGATGTGTAACTCTTCACCTCTGCGAACACTTGGCCATCGTGAGATGGTTTCTTTAGCCGAGTAGTTGCGGTATTTGTAATCACGTACGATGCGACGAACCAGTCTATTGTCGGTGGAGTGAATGATGTTTTGATTATCGATGTTTAAGCAAGTTAATGCCGAAACATATATCTTAAATTTAGCTTCGTTGGG
Organism: Bacteroidales bacterium; assembly: GCA_003251015.1. Classification (GTDB taxonomy): domain Bacteria; phylum Bacteroidota; class Bacteroidia; order Bacteroidales; family Marinilabiliaceae; genus SZUA-582. The sequence continues at coordinate 4,283 of QKIO01000163.1, read as the reverse complement.
GATGAGGTGGGTTAATATTGGGTTGAGGCCATGGATACCTTCGATAATAAGTACGTTTTCGGGTTTCATCTGTAACATGTCACCTTTCATCATTCGTTTGCCTGTTTCGAACGAAAACTTTGGTAACTCAACCGTTTCGCCAGCTAATAAGGCGATTAGGTTTTGATTAAATAACTCAACGTCGAGGGCGTCAATAGACTCAAAATCATATTGTCCATTTTCGTCAAGTGGTGTTTTTTCGCGGTCTACAAAGTAATTATCTAACGATAGGTTAAGTGGTTTCATACCAGCCACCATTAGCTGAATAGCCAATCGTTTACTAAAAGTAGTTTTACCACTACTAGAAGGGCCACTGATTAATATAATTTTAACCTGTTCTTTTCTTTCCTCTACCATATCGGCAATGTGGCCAATTTTCTTCTCGTGTAGCGCTTCCGATACTTTTATAAGTGTTTCATCCTTACCTGCATTACATAGGCTGTTTAGGTCGGCTAAATTACTTACTTTAAGCACTTTGTTCCATTGGCTGTATTCTTGAAAGATGTCAAACATCTTGTTTTGAATGACAATATCTTCCATTTCGCTGGGTTTAGAGCGTTTGGGAATCTGGAGCAACATGCCATTGTAGTACTTTATCAGGTCAAAAACCTGTAGGTAGCCTGTGGATGGTACTAAATATCCATAGTAGTTACCCACGTGGCCGTTTAGTTTGTAGTAGGAGCTGTATAGTTGACCTCTGTGTTTTAATAAGGCTGTTTTGTCGAGTTGGTTTTTGTCTTCAAATAATGAAATCACCTCTTCTGTTTCTGCTTCACAACGCAGAAAAGGATAGTTTTTATTAACGATGGATTGCATGCGTTCTCTAATAAGAAACACATCTTCAATGGTCATTTCTGCATGAGTGTTTTGCAATGAGCAATAAGTGCCTTTTGATACGCTATGTTCGATGTGAAGAGTTGCTTCAGGGAATAACTCATGACAAGCTTTGTAGAGTACAAATGAGAGACTACGAATATACATTCTCATGCCGTCAGGCTTGGTTATGTCAATAAACTCAACTTGTTTAGATTGATATACTTCATAAGAAAGCTCGGTTAGTTGGTTGTTTACATAAGCCCCAAGTATGGGATTGTCTAGTTTTATATCCATGTCTTTAGCCACATCTTGAAGTGAGGTGCCAAGTGGATAACATTTTGTTTGGTTGTTATTTTTACATCTTATATGAACTGTCTTTTCCATCTTCTAAGTATGTTATTGTCGTTGAGATTGATTTGCTTTATTACAAAAAGAAGAGGTTAATTTCTTAACCTCTTCTTTTGCCTTTATAAAAATACATTTTTTAGTGTATCATCAGCCATGAACGCGTAACTATTACGTCTAGCAATTATTTTTATTTTAGTTGCTTCCCTTTTTTAGTTCTTCTTTTAAAAACCTAGCTGTGTAACTATCCTTACAGGTAGATACTTCTTCTGGGGTGCCCACGCACAGTAGTTGTCCGCCATGCCTACCTCCATCTTTACCAATATCGATAATATGGTCTGCTACTTTTATAACATCCAAGTTGTGTTCAATCACCACAACCGTATTACCCTTGTCAACCAGTCTGTTTAAGACCTCAAGCAGCACACGGATGTCTTCAAAATGAAGACCTGTGGTAGGTTCATCAAGGATGTAAATGGTTTGTCCTGTGTCGCGTTTGGCTAGTTCGGTGGCCAGTTTTACACGTTGGCTCTCGCCACCTGAAAGGGTGGTTGATGACTGCCCTAATTTGATGTATCCAAGACCTACGTCTTGCAGTGTTTTTACGATGTTCAGTATTTTAGGGATATTTGTAAAAAACACCACCGCCTCGTCAATGGTTAGATTAAGTACATCACTGATGGATTTACTTTTGTAACGCACCTCCAATGTTTCACGGTTGTAGCGTTTTCCACTACAATCAGGACATTCAACCATCACATCAGGCAAAAAATTCATTTCAATCACTTGAGCACCGCCACCTTTGCAGGTTTCGCATCGGCCTCCAGCCACATTAAATGAAAATCGACCTGGTTTATAAGCTCGTATTTTAGCTTCGGGAAGTGTTGAAAATAAAGTTCTTATCTCATCAAACACCTTGGTGTAAGTGGCCGGGTTTGAACGAGGTGTGCGACCAATAGGAGCTTGGTCTACATCCACCACTTTATCGATATGTTCTAGGCCTGTAATGGATTTATATTCCAAGGGGTCTTTTACCGATTTATAAACATATTGGTTTAAAATAGGGTAGAGCGTAGCATTGATAAGGGTTGACTTACCACTACCCGACACACCTGTGACACAAATGAACTTGCCAAGAGGAAACGATACGTCAATATTTTTTAAGTTATGGCCTGTTGCACCTTTTAAGACCAGTGATTTTCCATTTCCAGAACGGCGTGTCTGTGGTATGGCAATGCTTTTTTTGCCAGTCATGTACTGTGCCGTTAATGAGTCGCCTTGTAAAACCTGTGTAGGCGTGCCATGAGCAACTACCTGTCCACCATGAATACCAGCGTGTGGACCCATGTCAATTAGGTAATCTGCGGCAATCATCATGTCGTAGTCGTGCTCCACCACCAATACCGAGTTACCCGAGTCGCGCAGCTGTTGCAGGGAGTGGATGAGTTTATGATTATCGCGTTGATGAAGGCCAATGCTTGGTTCATCGAGAATGTACAATACATTAACCAGCTGTGAACCTATTTGAGTGGCAAGGCGGATGCGTTGACTTTCACCACCTGATAGCGTCATGGCGCTACGATTCAGCGAAAGATACTCTAGGCCCACGCCCATCAGAAAACCTAAGCGACCTCTTATTTCTTTTAGTATTTCGTGACCAATGGTGCGTTGTTTTTCGGTTAGTCGTTCTTCTAAATCCAGAAACCATTCGTTAAGCAAACCTAAATCCATCTCGGCCAGTTCGGCTATGTTTTTCTCGTCTATCTTAAAGTGGAGCGCTTCGCGATTCAAGCGTTGCCCTTTACACTCTTGGCAACTGATGTTTTTGATAAACTGATTGGCCCATTTCTGAGCTTTTTGTGAAGTGTCATTGTCCTGTTGGTCAAGGATGTATTTTATCACCCCTTGAAAACTTAATTGGTATTCAGAAGATGCGCTAAGGGGGGTGTTTTTTAATACAATGGGTTCGCTTGAGCCGTGAAGGATAATATCCATCGCTTCTTCGGGGATGTTTTTAATGGGTGTATTTATCGTAAAGCCATATTGCTCAGCAATGGCTTCTATCTGCCAGAAGATTAGGTTGTTTTTGTGTTTGCCCAGTGGCGCAATGCCTCCTTTGTGTATGCTGTCGGAGCTATTAGGTACTATCTTATCAAAATCCACTTCGTCAATGGTGCCCAGGCCTTTGCATTTAGGGCAAGCGCCTTGTGGTGAGTTAAAAGAGAACGAGTGCGGCGCGGGTTCGCTGTAACTAAGTCCTGTGGTAGGGCACATCAATAAGCGACTGTAGAAACGATGGTTTCCACTTTCTTTTTCAGCCAACATAATGGTGCCTTTGCCATGATGCATGGCTAGTTTGATGGATTCTTTAATGCGTTTGCTATCACTGTTTTCTATTGATAAGCGGTCGATAACAATTTCTATAAAGTGATTTTTATATCGGTCTAGTTTTAGGCCAGATGTTAATTCCACCACTTCACCATCGATACGCACGTGTAAAAATCCTTTTTTTCTTATCTGTTCAAAAAGCTCTTTGTAATGTCCTTTTCGTCCTTTGACTAAAGGAGCCAGGAGATAAACTTTTTTGTTTTGAAAATGCTCAAGTATCAGTTTAAGGATTTGGTCATCGGTGTATTTAACCATTAATTCACCTGAAGCATACGAATAGGCATGACCAGCTCTAGCATATAATAAACGTAAGAAATCATATATCTCGGTGATGGTGCCAACTGTGGATCGAGGGTTTTTGCCCGTTGTTTTTTGTTCGATGGCAATCACAGGACTAAGTCCCGATATTTTATCTACATCAGGGCGCTCCATTCCTCCTAAAAACTGACGCGCATAAGCAGAAAATGTTTCGATGTAACGACGCTGCCCTTCGGCATAAATGGTGTCAAAAGCAAGTGATGACTTACCACTGCCACTCAAGCCTGTAATAACTACCAGTTGGTTGCGGGGGATGGTTACATCAATATTTCTGAGGTTGTGTACTCGCGCTCCATAGACGTTAATCTCTTCTGATTCATCTATCTTATCAATTTCTTGTTGGCTCATCCTTCTTTATTTTGCATGCGACTAAATGC
>QKIO01000183.1 GCA_003251015.1 Bacteroidales bacterium | reverse complement strand
TATAAATCCAGAAGAAATAATCCCAATAGGATGAGTTGTAGCTATTTATAAATACAAGTAAAGCTTTGTCTAATTCAATTAAAAAATCCATCAGTTCCTGTTTTGTCCAAAAATAGTGCTTTTGTTTAATAACTCTGCAAAGAACCTTTTAAAACTATAAGAAGTAATCTTTTCTTGTGTTTTCATTAGAGTATAATTATGTATATTTGTCATCTATCACGAGCTTGTTTTTTTTCGAGTTTTTGAAGCCTAGCCAAATTATTGTTTTTATGAGTCTTCGAGCATTAACCTCCTGTGTTTTCTTTATTCCTTTATCCTTCCGTCCTGTAGTTTTGTTTTTTGTTTTTGGGCTGAGTTTTATAGATTTATCTGCCCAAAATAGGTTAGTCTCTGGTAATGTGGCTGATAAAGAAACAGGTTTGCCATTGCCGATGACCAATGTTTTTATAAAGGGTACAACAATAGGTACAACGTCTGATGATTTAGGTTTTTTTGAATTTTACGTTCCCAAGAAATGTGATACGCTTTATTTTTCGTCTATTGGTTACCGTATGCGCTGCATGACGCTGTCTGATGTGATAAAAAATGTGAGGATTGAGTTAGAGCCTGATGTTATTTCGTTGGCAGAAGTTAGTGTGGCTCCAGATGATAGTTGGGTGCGATACTTGTTGAATCAGATGGTTGAGGCACGTGATAAGAATAACCCTGATAATATTGAACGTAGTTCCTTTGAGAAATACTCTTTGCGTCGTTTCAATCTTAATAATGTGGATAGCACTTTGATGCAATCAAAAACGTTTCGCAATCATCAGGAGGTATTTAAGAAAAAGGCCAATGGCAGTCATTATTTGCCAGTTTATATGTCGGAGCAGATTTTTCATAATGAAAATCAACGTAACCCAGCATTGCAAAAATCAACCATCATTGCAGATAATACAGTAGGCATAGGTGTGTTGGGAGATTATGATATTGATGGCTATACCAACGGCTTGGATAATGGGTTTTCCTTCTATGATAATACGATCCGTATGTTTGGCGAGAATTTTATAAGTCCTACTTCTTCAATTGGTTGGTCGTTTTATAATTATTACCTTGAAGATAGTGTGATGGTTGATGATGTGAAGCATTATCAAGTGTTATTTGTCCCAAAACGTAAGCGTGATAAAGTATTTAGGGGTCGTATGATTCTGGAGGACAAAAACTTTTCCTTGGTAAAGGTTGATGCCGTATTGTCGACCTCTAGTAATATGACTTTTTTAAAACAATTAGAGTTAAATGTATCTTATCAACCCATTAATGATACCGTTTCTTTTTACGATGGAGTAAGTGTGAAAGCGGTCTTTGATTATAAACTGATTGATCTACCCACTAATAGTCCGGGCTTTGAAGTGGATTATGAAAAGTCTTTTGCTTATAGTAAGATTAGAATCAACGAAACACAAGAGGTGTTGTTAAGTGCTAAGAATATTTCGTATGAAACATTAACCCTTAAAGGAGCTGAAAAACGTGATTCAACCTATTGGAGTGAGAATAGAAAACAAACTTTGGGTACAAAATTTAAACACAATTACGCAGCTATCGATTCGGTGAATACTATTGGCACGGTTAAAGTACTGGATAATGTGGCCAAGATGATGTTTCATGGCTTTTATGATGTGGGGGTTGTTGAGATTGGACCTGTTATCGATATGGTTACGTTTAATAAGGTTGAAGGCATGCGTTTGTTTATGGGTGCTCGTACTAGTAAAGAAATAAGTACCGATTGGCTTTTATTTGGAGGAGTAGGTTATGGCACACGTACCGAACAATTTTCGGGTACTGCTGGCGGAGGTTATAAATTTAAAGGTGATAATCGAAAAGTGATGATGCTTAAGTACTCTGATACTTATGGTCGAATAGGAGAAAATGGAAAATTACTCTATTTAAAAGAAAACAAGATATCTCCCAATGAAAATAATTTTGTTGCTGCTGTTTTTGCACGTGATGAGTTTAATGAGTTGATGCAGCAAAAAGTATTGTGCCTTATGTATGAACATGAGTGGCGTAAAGGGCTTGTAACAACAAGTAATGTTAGATTTGATAAACAGTATTCCCCAGAGTTTTTTCCGTTTACCTACAAAGGTAATTCAGTAACGGATGTAACTGCCGTAGATTTAACCATTGATCAACGTTGGTCATGGAAAGAAAAAGTGATTGATGACGATTTTATGCGTCTGTATTCGGCCACTAAATACCCTGTTGTTCATGGTATCGTTAGTTTTGGTCGTGTTGAGTATGCAGGTGTTAATTCTATTTATGGAAAAATAGGTGCGACCATTAAGCATCGATTTGCTTTAGGTCCTACTGATGTCAAATATGCCCTAGAAAGTGGTGTTACCTTCGGAAAATTGCCATATACCTTGTTGGAAATACCTCGAGGTAACGAAACGTATGGTTTATTCAATTATGATTTTAATATGATTAATTACTTGGAGTTTGTTCATGATAAGTACGCTCACTTATTCTTAGATTATCATTTGAAGGGTGTTTTTATTAATCGAGTTCCCCTGTTTAGAAGTTTAGGTTTTAAGGAGGTGCTGTCGGTTAAAACCATGGTTGGTAGTCTTAGTTCTAAGCAGTATAAAAGTATCGATTTGCCAGTAGGTATTCGTTCGTTAGATTGGCAACCTTATGTAGAGTTAGGCGCAGGATTCGAAAATATTTTTAAACTATTGCGTTTGGAGGCTATTTGGCGTGTTACACCTCAGTCGGTAGTTGGAGCACCTAATTTTGG
>QKIO01000038.1 GCA_003251015.1 Bacteroidales bacterium | reverse complement strand
GGCTCCCAATTTCCATCTTTTTTATTAGAAACATAAACTTTTTCTGGGTATTGACCGTCATCAAGCATATAGAGTTTTTTAGCTTTACGACGAGAGGTAAAATAGAGTTTATCTTCAAACACAGAAACAAGTGGACTATGATCATCAAATTCGCTATTAATTGATGGCCCTAAATTAGTTATCGTTAGTTCTATGGGGTTGGCTAAAAATATTTTAGCATTCTCACACGCACTAATTTCCTTATCTAAGTTTTGCATGTAAGCATCGTCATCTCTAACAAAATGCGTTTTTAGTTTTGTGTAGATGGCTAGTGCTTGGTCAGGCTTTAATAATACTTGTAATGTTTTGGCTAGCGTGAGCTGCAGATCGATATACAAATCCGTGGACTCTTCGGTGAGAACTAGTTTCTTTAAGCCCGTTTTTAAAACAATGACTGCACTATCCTCTACGGTATTGGTATTCAGATATGACAAGCCTAAAAACAAATAACACTCGATACATTGAGGATACGTCTCTAGCTGTTTGTTTAATTCTTCTATGGCCTTATGGTAATTCTGATCATTAAAAGACTCTAATGCCCTGTGGTAGTTTTTATCTAGATAATCTCTTTGGGCAACAACCGTCTGTTCCGCAAAAAAGCAGATAAACAATACAAGTATTGCACTCAAATAAATAGGATACTTTATACACATAACCAATGAGACCTCTCCAAAAAACCAATAATTTAAATTACTACATTTTTTCTTAAAGACCTCATATACAGACCTAAAAGAAAAATATTTATTTATGGGCACCTAGAAAAAACAACACATGTAACTTGTAATCAATTCGTTAAGTCGAAACCATTTGATGTGAAATTAACGCTAATATAAGTTTGATATGGCGATCAAACACAATCAGAAGCTAATAATTACTATTTTTTGTAGTTGTTAATAGGCTTAGTTTCTTGCAACTTGAAACAGATTGAACTCCCATACTAACTTTTAGGAACCCTGTTAATCCAATTTATGATAATTACAAGCACTAAAAACGCCTAGATTATTCTTTCTAGGCCTTGTGTTATCAAATTGTAGCTTATTTCTTCTTCTTTTTCTTAGCTGGCTTTTTCTTTTTCTTGAAGTCAGTTTCCTCTCTTTCGGCATCACGCATAAGTGTTTTCCAATCGGTACTTGATTGTTGCGAAAAAGCTAGGGTATCCACATACTCGTCATGAGCAATGGTAATAACCTCAATGGCATCACCTAGGTAGGCTTCAATATCAGCCAGCAACTCTTTTTCTTCTTCCGAACAATACGATACTGCATATCCCTTTTGGTTACCTCTACCTGTACGTCCTACTCTATGTACATAATTCTCGTCTTTATCAGGCAAGTCGTAATTAATTACAAAATCCACATTGGGAATATCAATACCACGGGCGCTAATATCCGTGGCAATCAATATCTTACTCTCTCCCGTACGAAAGCTGGTCATGGCGTTAAAACGTTCTTCTTGCGTCTTATCACCATGAATGGTTACACTCTTAATGTCTACTCGTTCAAGGGCTTTGAAGACGCGTTCGGCCCGTACTTTGGTGCGTACAAAAACAAGAATTTTACTATCTGGATTCTCTAAAACAGTACGCTCTAAGAAAAAACGTTTATCATCCATCTTGATGTACGCCACCGAATGCACCACATTTTTAGCTACCGTATTTTTGGGAGATATTTGGATGCGTATTGGCTTATTTACAAGAGCATAAGCCAGTTTTTTAATGGTAGGACTAATGGTTGCCGAGAAAAACAGTGTTTGTCGGTTTTTGGGAAGAAACTTTATTAAATCGTGGATGTCTTTATTGAAACCCAGATCAAGCATGTGATCGGCTTCATCCAATACTAATATTTCGGTTTTATAGATTCGAAGGTGTTCTTGACTTACTAAATCAAACAAACGCCCTGGTGTAGCAATAAGTACATCAACACCAGCTTGTAATTTTGCAATTTGAGGTGCTTGATCTACGCCACCAAAGATGGATACAAACTTCAGGTTAGTATGTTTGCCCAGCTCACGAAATACCTGAGCAATTTGTTCGGCTAACTCATGAGTGGGTGCCATCACAATACAACGTGTGCCCGTATTATGCTCGCCGCGTTTACGTTTTTGAAGAATGTCGAGAATAGGAACCACAAAAGCAGCCGTTTTACCAGTACCTGTTTGTGCTATCGCCAATACGTCTTCCCCTTTTAATATGGGTGGTATGGATTTAAACTGTATGTCGGTCGGTTTTTTAAACCCTTGTTCTTCTATCGATTTAAGTATTTTATAATCGAGGCCAAATTCAATAAATTTCATCTACGTGTTAATTTGTGGCAAAGATACACTTATTTACGCTCATTCGTTTCATGCTTAACGCGTAGCCTTACTTTTTGATGAAAGGATCCTGTTTTTTAAACCCATTCCAAACTTTATCCGAAATGAGTCGAAACCATAACAAGGCGCATCACTCACCAAAAAGGTATCTATCCGAGCGTATTGTGGCCCCTCCTTACACGAAAATAAAAATTGATTCACATTGTCTTGCTCACCTTCAGCATCAATTTCAACTTGACCTCCAGCTAAATTTCTTACATAACCATTCACATTATAACGCATGGCAGCATCAGACACAAAATATCGATACCCAACACCTTGAATTCCGCCTTCAACAATAATACGAACCCTTTTCATGACCTTCTATTATTCGTTTATAAAACGCAACGAAGATAAATTTACGAAGGTATGGAGCCTATGTCAAGG
>QKIO01000043.1 GCA_003251015.1 Bacteroidales bacterium | reverse complement strand
GAATTTGCGCAAAGCGAGTTAGGAGATATTGTGTTTGTGGAGATCGAAACGCTTGGCGAGTCTTTAGAAAAAGAAGCCGTTTTTGGAACCATTGAGGCCGTTAAAACCGTTTCGGATTTATACATGCCTGTTGATGGTAAAATTGTTGAAGTAAATGAAGCCTTAACGTCAAACCCCGAACTGGTTAATAAAGAACCTTACGAAGGTGGTTGGATGGTTAAGATTAAAGCGAATAATGCGGATGATTTTGCAAACCTTTTAAGTGCTCAACAATATCGTGAACTAATAGGTTAATGGGTCTCTTTAGGCGTATGTTTCTTAGAGTATATTTAGAGCTGCCTTGGTGGCTCTTTTAGTTTGTTTACTATTGTTGTTGTAAAATGTAACGATGTTGTCCTTTCGAACAGAAATAGAAGTTGATGCGACTCAAAGCAAAATAAACTACGATTCTAAACTGATGTTTATTGGTAGTTGTTTTGCCAATAATATTGGAGACGTTCTTCATAAACATCGTTTTAATACACTTGTAAATCCTTTTGGTGTATTATACAACCCTAAGTCTATAGAGCAAACCTTAATTCGCATCATCGATGGCACGCCTTATTCTTGTTCTGACCTTGTATTACACAATGATCTTTGGTTAAGCTTTGATCATCATGGCTCCTTTAGCAACGCTGATGCGCAGCAATGTGTTTTAGCTATTAATCATTCATTGGCTTTAGCACACAATTTTCTTCGAAATACGGATTACTTATTTATCACCTTTGGTACTTCGTGGGTATATCAGTTGGCCGAAAATTCAGTCCCAGTTGCCAATTGTCATAAATTCCCTAGTTCTACCTTTAATCGTGTGTTATTAAACCATTCACAAGTAGCTAGCGATTATCAAACGTTGCTTATTAAATTGCAACAGTTTAATCCTAATCTTAAAATTGTATTTACGGTCAGTCCAGTAAGACATTGGAAAGATGGAGCTCATGGCAATCAACTAAGTAAGGCTCATCTGTTATTGGCTATCGATAAGTTATGTCAAGAGTCTTCATTGTGTAATTATTTCCCTGCTTACGAAATCATGCTTGATGAATTACGTGACTATCGCTTTTATGCCGACGATATGTTACATCCATCTCCCTTAGCAATCTCCTACATTAGTCAAAAACTCTTTGAATCGTTCTTTACCTCACACACATTCTCGTTTTATAACGACATGGAAAAATTAGTGAAGCTTAAAGCCCATCGCCCCTTTATTAATAATTCTCCAAGTCATCAGACTTTTCTTAAGTCTCAATTAAATAAGGTGAAAGAGTTATCTTTTAAATACCCTACTGTCGATTTTTCATCTGATGTAGACTGCTTTTCGTCTCAATTATCCGTTTAGCTTAATAATGTCTTACTAAGTGTTAATAATGTTTTATTAATAGGTTTTTTGATCTGTAATAGTTAGGCAGATTAAAAAAAACTTATAACTTTATGTACTGGTTAAGCAAAACGACTTTTTGCAATGCTTATGTTAAGCTAAATGAAGGCGTTTTAGTTTTTTCACACTTAATTTTGACCCTATGAGTTATGGAAGTTTAGATAAATCTAGATTGATTAATCTTGAATACTCTCTTTTTAAAGAAATCTTGCGTACCAATAGAGCAGGATCTTATTCTAGTAGCACGATATTAGGTTGTAATACACGTAAGTATCATGGGTTTCTGGTAGCTCCTATTCCAGAACTAGATTATGAGAAACATGTCTTATTATCATCAGTGGATGTGTCTGTAGAACAGCATGGTAAAGTATTTAATTTGGGTATTCATAAATATTCGGGAAGTCATTTCGAACCGCGCGGACATAAATATGTTGAAGACTTTGATATGGATCCCATTCCCCGTGTTACTTATCGCGTGGGAGGTGTTGTATTACAGCAGGAGTTAGTGCTTGTTGAAAATGAAAGTCAAGTGCTTCTTAAATACACCTTGCTAGAGGCCAATTCTCCAACCATTATCAAGTTAAAGCCGTTCTTGGCATTTCGGCACATGCATGATTTAACCAATAGTAATCTTTTTGTAAATACGCGATACGAGAATATTAATGGGGGAGTAAAACTTAAACTTTATGACGATTTCCCTGCCTTACACATGCAATGCAATAAGGAAAATGAATTTGTTCCAATCCCTGATTGGTATAAGGGTTTGGAGTATATAAAAGAGGAGTTGAGGGGGTATCCTTATTCTGAAGACTTATATGTGCCTGGTTTTTTTGAATTCCCCATTGCAAAGGGGGAGAGTGTTGTGTTCTCTGCCTGTACAAAAGAAACAAAAACAAAGTCCTTAAAGGAGCTTTTCGACAAGGAAACAGCTAATCGTATCCCTCGCAATAGCTTACTCAATAATTTAATTAATTCCGCCCAGCAGTTTATAGTCCAGAGCCCTAAAGGCACCGAGGTTATGGCTGGCTACCATTGGTTTGGTTCTCGCTTACGTGATACATTCGTTTCTTTGCCAGGCTTAACGTGTTATTATACCGATGCTTCTTTATTTAAAGGTGTTCTTAATTCATCTATTAAACAGTTAAGATCTGAGATATTAGATCCAATTACTGGTGTCGTCAAAGATATTGATGTCCCTTTATGGTTGTTTTGGACTTTGCAAAAATGTGCCAAAGATTGTGGAGTAGCTAATGTATGGAAGGAATATGGTAGTTTATTAGAGGAAATACTTAATTATTATCGTCATCATGGAACCAATCAATTACATGTTACTGATGAAGGGTTGATTTATGCACGTATTGATGGAATTCCGT
>QKIO01000352.1 GCA_003251015.1 Bacteroidales bacterium | reverse complement strand
CCGTGATGGCTCTCAATAAACTTAATGGATTGCACAAACATACCACCCGAACCGCAAGCTGGGTCATAGATAATACCTTTGTAAGGTTCTATCATTTCGGCAATCAGGTTTACAATGCTTTTGGGCGTGTAAAATTCACCTTTCCCTTTTCCTTCGGCCAAGGCAAATTTAGATAGGAAATACTCATATACCCTGCCAACAATGTCCTGCTGCTTGTCTTTTAGCGTATCAATATCGTTAATGGTATCGAGCAAGGAGCTCAATTTGGTATTATCAAGCCCCAAACGAGAGAAGTAATTATCGGGTAATGCACCTTTGAGTGCTTTGTTTGCTTTTTCGATATTGTGCAGGGCCGTATCAATCTTTAGGGCAATGTCGTTTTGTTTGGAGTTTTTAATGATGTACGACCAACGAGAAACTTCATCCAAATAAAACACATTGGCCATGCCATAAAAGTCTGGCATTTCAAGATATTTTTCTTTGCCATCACTAATGAGGTTTTGACGGTGTTCTTCAAATTTATCGCTGGCAAATTTCAGGAAGATCAATCCTAACACCACATGCTTGTATTCGGCAGGCTCAACACTACCACGCAATTTATTTGCCGAATCCCACAGTGTTTCTTCTATGCTTTTTCCGCTTCCGTTCTTTTTAGCCATATATTTAATTCAATTAATTTTCTTGTATTTGACAAGTACCTATCATTTTGATACAAAGATTTATCAACCAATTGACAAGTAATGTCAAAATTATGAAATAATCTAAATATATAGTAGTAAAAAGTAGTTTTATCATTCAAGCTCGACTTAAATGATGGTATCACAATAATTTTGAATTTCTATATGCTATCTACATTTGGGGTACTTTGGTTACTTTAATAAGTGTAATCTGCTGTTTATTAATATTCTATGTTGATAATTTACACAAAGTACTTAAAGTAACTAAGCCTTTATTAAAGTACCCAACTTCAATATTGGTATTTTACAAAGTAACTTAAAGTAACTACCTTTTTTTTTGATTAAAATATAAACTGTCCCTTTTGTGATTTGGGGGACAGTGTGGGGACAAATGTGGGTAAAAAAGAGTGTAAAAGGATTGTTGAGTGATTTTCTTCGAATCCTCTACAAGTCAGTTATAGTAAAGGATAGAGTAAAGAAAGTGTAAGTAAAGAACAAGGCTATTACTTCCCTATACAAAAATTCTTAAAGATGTTAGCCAGTACCTCGTCGGTGTTGATTTGCCCCGTTATTTCACCCAGGTAATGCAACACCTCGCGGATGTCTTGTGATAGAAAATCACTGCTAATGCCCGATGTTAGTCCATCAGCCACACGGGTGATGCCTTCGTGCGCTTTTTGAAGGGCTTCATAGTGGCGAGCGTTGGTTACTATCACCTCGTCGTTGTCGATGGCTTGGGTATTAACGGTTTTAAGTAGTTCAGCATTTAAAGCTTCGATATTGGTTTGTAGCTTGGCCGAAATGGGCACTACGGCATCGTTCTGACTTAACTCGGTAAATAATGTTTTGCTGAAGCGTTCTTTAATTTCGGCTTCGTCTAATACATCGGTTTTGTTGATAACCACAATTAACTGTTGGTGTGCTTCCATGTGTGCTTTTACATCGGCTACGGCTTCATGAATTTTCTCATCTTCATCAATAATATCCAGCATTAACAACACAATGGTAGCTTGTTTAATCTTGTTGTAAGTACGGGAAATACCCATATTCTCTATGGTGTCATCTGTTTTACGTATGCCAGCCGTATCAATAAAACGGAAGGTGATACCTTCAATATTTAAGGTGTCTTCAATCACATCACGGGTGGTACCATGTATCTCCGACACAATGGCTTTTTCCTCTTGCAGTAAGGTGTTTAATAAGGTTGATTTACCAGCGTTGGTGTGTCCTACGATAGCTACTGGTATACCATTTTTGATGGCGTTACCTAACGAGAAGGAGTTGACTAATTTGGTAAGTAACGTTGCTACGTTAGTCACCAGTTTTGATAACTCCGAACGTTCGGCAAATTCCACATCCTCCTCACTAAAATCTAATTCTAGCTCTACCAAGGTGATAAAGTGAAGCAGTTGTGCTCTTAGGTTGATGAGTTCGTTTGAGAAACCACCCCGCATTTGCTGTAAAGCCACACGGCGTGCAGCTTCGGAACGCGCATGAATCAGGTCGGCCACTGCTTCGGCTTGCGACAAATCCATCTTCCCATTCAAAAAGGCACGTTGCGTAAATTCACCCGCCTTGGCCAAACGAGCACCTTTGCGTACCAATAATTGCAATAATTGCTGTTGTATATAAGGTGCACCATGACAGGCTATCTCCACAATATCTTCACCCGTAAACGAGTAGGGGGCACGAAATACCGAAACCAAAACTTCGTCAATATCCGTATGACCATCGTAGATAGTGCCAAAATGAACGGTGTTAGCCTTCTGATTGGTAAGGAGTTTACCAGCCTTAGGCGATTTGAATACTTGGTCTATAATGGCAAACGTTTCGTCTCCTGACAAACGTATTACTGCTATGGCGCCTTGTCCTTGTGCTGTTGATATGGCGCAAATGGTGTCGTTATAATCGTGCATTCCTTATGTTTTGTGCAAAAATACAAAAAATGCGTTACTATTTTTTTTGTGGTCTCATTATTAAATACAAGACAGGACTCTTGTAGCTTTCTTAGTTTATATTCTAACGTGAGGTTTGTAGGTGGTAATATTTGTCTTTTTTGAGGGGTAAATTGATTTTGTAAACTTGTTAATATGATTTATTCATATGGGTTATCCACCCAATATTACAAAAGAAGAAACTCGTTGCTTTTTAGAGTCGGATGGAGTGCATGGTTATGGCGAATCACGCCTTACAAATAAATGTGCCGATGGGGTGAAATGTTCTGAACAAGAGCACCAAGCCAACCGACGTACCGAAGTGACCATTGTGGGGATGTAGTACTTTGTTTGTAAAATAGAGGGGTAATGGTTCGTTCTTCCTCTATTTTGTTATTCTAATTGATATGAATAAGTGACAGTAATTTGTTTTTTTTGGCGATCTCTGTTTTAATTCTGGGTTTTGGCTTTTTGCAAGCTATTAATCAGTTTAATAAAGTTTCAATTTTTTGATGAATCGACTCAAACGTTACACTAAAGATTTTTTTATTAATTATATTCTTCCCGAAAAAATGTAAGTTTTGCTCGAACTTAAATTTTATTATTTTTGTATTTTATTGAATGTAACGTTTTACTAAAGGTGTTGATATTCAATGCTAATAGTAAGTTTTAGTTAGGAAAGATTTTATTATTTAAACATTTAAACTTAACTTTTTTAAATTATGAAAAAGATTTTATTTTTATTACTTGCAGCGACGTATTTATTTACGGCTTGTAAAAAAGAAGATGACTTTAACCCACAAGTTATTGATCAATCTAAATATTCGATTGAAGGAACTGTAATTGATGCCGATGGTAACAAACCAATGGCTGGGGTAACCGTTTCTGGTTCTTTTGGCAGTGTAGAAACTGATGCTAAAGGTTATTTTAACGTTGGTGGTTTAAACCATGGTTCTTATGCGCTGACTTTCACTGAAGCAAAATATGGTACCATGTTTCAGACTTTTAATTTAACTCCTGCAGGTCAAGATCCTTTAGCGGTTAATTATACTCAGAGCACTCTTGTTACGATGTATCAAATGAAAGAGACACTTGAGACTACATTTTGGAAATCGATCAACAATAAGAATGTGGTGTTGGCTAATGTGCCATTTGCAGTTACTCTTCAGAGTGCAGGCGGTGCTACTTTCTTAAACAACAAGATTGTAGGTGTTACAGACGCTAATGGTAAGATTGCTTTATTAGATACTTTGCCAAATGCTTCTGTTAAGTTAGAAATTGAATATCTTGACGCTGCGGAAGGTAAAGTGTATAAGTATTCTGATCTTATCAACCCTAGAGCAGAGGCTAAATCTTACTTTATTACTGGTACATCTATTGCTGATAAACTGTATGTTGTAAATTCTAATATCTTTAACGCAAAAGGTATGGAAGTTATCGATTTTGCAGTTGCAACTTCACTTACATTTGATTTTACTCAAAATCTTGAGACCGATACTAAAGTGACCTTTAAAAATACTACAGACAATAAAGTGGTTGCTTTTAATAAATCTGTTTCTGGTAAAACATTAACAATTGATCCTATTGGTGATTTGATATCTGGAAATAGTTACGAGGTGATGTTTGAGGTTAAGTCTGGTGATCAAGCACTAACTAAAACTTATACGTTCTCTACAATTGGGGGTGTAACTTCAATAGGTCAAGTGGTTGGTCTTTCTAGAAAAACGAAAGATGCTGCTGGTGCAACAATCGAAGTGTATGAAAACACAGCAGGCATTTCAATTGAGTTTACAAGACCTGATGGAGCTACTCAATTTGAGGTGTATGGTAAGTATGCTAATCAAACTGAATATCAGTTTATGACCACCCTAACTGCAGGTACTAATCCTGATGATAAAAAAGAAGTACATGCTATTTCTTTGTTCAACAGTATTCCTAATATGAATACCACATCAGCTAAAATGTTCTCTGATGGTAAAACGTTTACTGTTATTGTGAGAGCTAAACGTGGCGATTTAATTGGTGCTTACTCTGAACCGCTTACTATTAAGAAAACAGCTGATCTTCCATAGTTTGTTTTATAGAATGATATAATATTAAAGAAGGTGCTCTTAGGGGTACCTTCTTTTTTTGTTTAAGCTGTTTGTTATTGTAAACAGCATTAGTTTTTTTGTCGTTTAAAAGATGTAAATAATTAAACAGTATGTTGTTTTTGTCATGAGATTGTTGGTCTATGAATATTCTATGATTTTTTAAGTCAAACATTTTTGTCAGCAATTTAAATCCCCTATTTTTGCAGCTTACTAATCAGAGCTTGATTAATCCATGGTGAATAATTTCAAACCAACAGAATATACCTTGCAGGCAAACTCCGGCAAGCAGTTTCCAGACCTTGGCTGGACTCTAGAAGTACCAGGTCGTAGTGAATGCGGCGGTTTGGTAAGGGCTGTCTATCAGAAGAAACAATTAGACGTAAAAGATACCTCTTATGGTGTTTTTCGTTTTGCAGACTGGTTACCAGTTCACAAAATGCTAGAAGGCTCATCAGCGCCTGTTACTTTTAAAAGCGTTGGCTTAGCCAAGCACTTAGACTTAGATAATTTATACATTACGTTTAGTGGTTATTGGCCTGAGAAGGGGGCGTTTATGCGTACTTGTTCTTTTAAAGAGACGGAAGCGTTTGCTGTGGGAGGACGTCTGGATGGTAATTCAAATAAAATATTAGTGGTTGCTTCTGCTGGTAATACAGCTCGTGCATTTGCCCGCGTATGTTCCGATAATAATATCCCTTTGTTATTGTGTGTGCCAGAAGATAATATTGATGCCCTATGGTTTGATGAACCAATTAAAGATCATGTTAAGTTAGTAGTAACACGCAAGGGAAGTGATTACTTTGATGCTATACATTTATCCAATTTAACATGTTTGTTAGATGGTTTTATTGCAGAGGGTGGTGCTAAAAATGTAGCTCGTAGAGACGGTATGGGCACAACAACGCTTTCAGCCGTGACTGAAATAGGGCGTATACCAGATTATTATTTTCAAGCTGTAGGTAGTGGGACAGGTGCTATTGCTGCTTGGGAAGCTAATTTACGTTTAATAGAAGATGGCCGTTTTGGAAACAATAAAATGAAGTTGATGGTGTCACAAAACGCTCCGTTTCTTCCCATTCACGATGCATGGAAAAAAAGGAAGAGACATTTATTGCCTTTAGATGACGATTTGGCTCGTAAACAAGTTGAAGAGATTGATGCCAAGGTGTTGTCAAATCGTAAGCCTCCTTATGCTATAATAGGTGGTTTGTACGATGCCATGTGTGATGCTGGAGGAGATGTGTTAGTTGCCACAAATAAAGAAGCTGCTTTAGCCTCGCTTGTTTTTGAAGAAACGGAAGGTAATGATATTCATTCGGCCTCAGCAGTAGCTGTTGCTACATTAATTGAAGCGGTTAAAAATGGGGTTGTAAATAAGAAAGACTGCATCATGTTAAATATTACTGGTGGAGGAGAAAAACGTTTTAAGCAGGATAAAGAAGTATTGTATTTAAAACCGCACCATGTGTTTGATATTAATCCTCCACTCGAAGATGTTAAAGTAGTGATGGATAGTTTGTTTAAGTTAAGTATGGTCTAAAGTTATTAAACATAAAATACCAGTGCCAGTCTTCTGTTTAGACTGGCATTTTTCTTGTTGCTAAATCCTAATTAAAAGGTGGTTTATGAAAGTATTTTTAAAGTGTTTGAGTCTTCTTTTGATGGTATTTTCTATCTATTCGTGTAATGAAAGTGAGGATGAGTTTGTTGATTATGGCCCTATAGATGAAAAGATAATTGTGGATTATTTAGCAAAAAATAATATTGATGCTCAACGAGATTCGTCTGGTATGTATTATTATGTTGATAAGAGAGGGGAAGAGGATACTATTCCTGAGGATGCTTTCTTAGATTGCTTTGTCATTGGATACACAGCTAGTGATGATGTTTTTTATGATAGGCGTAATACCATGGTTTCTTTCCCTCTTTCAGTTCAGACTAAAGCATGGAAACTTGGGTTATCTAAAATAGGTAAAGGAGGAAAGGTGCGATTGTATATTCCATCCGCATTAAATAATTATCCCAACAATATTGTAGTGTTTTTTGATATTACCGTTGTTGATTATAATACTGATAATTATAAGAAACGTGATGAGGCTTTAATACGAGCTTATTTAGATAGTACAGGTATAGAAGCGCAGCGTGATACTTCCGGTTTGTATTATAAAATAAAGAAATCAGGTAGTGGTGGTTTGATTCCTGACAATTCAATGATTGATGTGAATTATATAGGCAAATTGTTAAATGGTAATGTGATTGATAAAGGTGATAATATTTATTTAGAGTTACCTTCCCTGATTAAAGGTTTGATTGTTGGGCTGCCCAAAATAGAAAAAGGAGGGGAGATCCAATTGTTTATCCCTTCTTATATGGGGTATGGAATGAAAGAAACATTTAATAATAATGATGTACTTGTCATACCAGCATCCTCTGTTCTTATTTTTGATGTGCTTGTGAATGATTTTTGGCAGTTATAACTTGCTTTTCATTCTAAAACAACATCACCCCATAAAGTGGGGTGATGTTGTTTTAGGTTAAGACAGTAATTATCTTATATTATCTCTTGTCCTTAATTTCTTTATTGGGTTTTGTATCGGCTTCTGTTTCTATCATAACCTCTTCTGGCAACTCCTCTTCATCACCCACTTGTTGATTATTCATGATGGATAAAAAGCGTTTCTTTTTACTTTCAGGAGCCAGAATAAATGAATACGATTTCTCTCCAATGCCTACCTTTAACTTTCGTTCTTCAGCTTTTAATCCTTGCACCATCGTGTTGTATTCAGGGCTTGAAGAAAGGGTTTGCATCATACTGTTTTTGTAAGAGAAAAACACCCAATTTTCAGAGTCAAATTCTAAATACATATCCAGTGAGTTACCACTACGTTTGCCTGTTACTAGCATTTTAACATTTACAGCTTTGTCTACACCGTAATTTTTAAGGAAAGCAAGGTCTGCTTTCCCATCTGAAATATAGGAGCGTTTATAAGTATCCCATATCATATCAATATTAGAAAACAAAAACATAGACTGCAGTTCATCAGGTATGCCTTCTGTCATTCCGATGGTGGTACGTTGTTCATCCATCAAAAGAGCTGTTTTTGTGCCATCCCACTCAGCTAATCGTTTTGTGAAAGTTGTGCTAGTAAGGGTTGATGCTTTAGCTTTAGAATTTAAGATCATTGTGTATAGGACACTTGTGATGTCTTTGTTGAAAAAGAAATCAATACTCATCATAGAGGTTACCATTATCTGGTTTTTACTCCTTACGTCGATAAGCGTCCCACTATTTCTGGTTTTTACTTGATCTAAATCAATGCCTATGTCAAAAGCTCCTTCTGCCATTATGTTGCAGTCGGCTTCACTATAACGAATGAGGTTCCCTATTGTGTCAGGGTTATTTATTTTTGCTTCTGAGGCAATGTCAAATGACCTGTTTGTTTCATTGTACATTAAATAACCTAAACCCGTGATCATAGGTATGTCGCTGTAGTCTTTTCTGGACTCAAGGAATGAACTGTATATGTGAGTGCTGTCCTTTGTGATAAAGAAATCTTTGTAAATTTGTTCGAACACAAAGTTTTCAGCAGACTTATTAACTGGGATACGAACTTTATTTGGGTCTATTTGGGTGTTGAACCTTAAATAGCTTTGAATGCCTTGAGAGCAAGAGTGTAACATTTGTGCACCACCATTAAAAAAGAGGTTTTTGTCTGTAGCCTTTAGTGTAGCAGTCCCTTTAAATGCAAAGTGTGAATCAAATGTGAAAAAATCCTTTTCCGTAATTGAACTTTCGGCTATCGTTCTGCCTTTGTCATCAACTTCAATCTTATGCATGGAAAGCATCTCTGTTTTGTTTGCACCATTCATGAAGTCGTATTTCCCATAACCAGTATATGATTTTTTTCCTAATATATTTATATGTGCATCATAAAGAATATGGTTTGTAGTGGTGTCTTTTAATACGATATATACTTTATCTAGTGGGTCAATAACGGCATCTTCTCGAATGGTAACAAATCCATCACTAATTTTTAAATCGGCATCTGCCACCTCTATGTTTTTCACTTCCTCAGCAAAAATGGTTTTTAAGCCTACGTCATAACGAGCCAAAGGAACATAGAATGATAAAGAATCTTGTTTTTTGTGAGTTGACACAAAACGGTTTCCTTTAGTACCTCTGGTACCCATAAAGATATCGTTCTTATCCATGTGCCATGAAAAGTTAGAAATAAACGATATGTAACGGTTATCGGTGAATTCTACTTTACTTCCACCGACTAACGATCGGAAATATCCCTCCCGTGTATCAAAATCAATATGTGAAGCTAAATTGGAGGTGGCGAAACTAACTCCTTCTACATCGCCTGCCGTTAAGGTGAAGTTAGATGAGTCGGCATCCAAAGCACGTGAGGCAAATGTAAATTTGGGTGATCTTAAGGCCGCATTTTTCATAAAGAATGCACCTTTACCATTTAATCCATATGGTGTTACTTTTAGCTCTCCATTAAGATTTGCTTCGTTTTTATACATCTCAAAATCCTCTTCTAATGAGGTTGCACTTAGGGCATTTTGCTCTGGTCGGTAATCTATGTTTACAAATTTGCCTTTTACATCTGGAAACTCAACGGCTTTGGTTTTTAATTCAACAGTAAAATCAGATGCTTGTCCTGTAACTTTATCTGGCAAAAAGGTAAAGCTCTCTGATTTACTTGTTGATGTGACATAATTAAGTGTGCCATTGCCCTTTAGCCCTGCATTACTTAAATCGATGTTGCTAAAGTAAGTGGCTTTTTTATTGTAGATTGGATATCCTTCTGGTGGTGTTTTTCGTTTAAAACCAAGTGAGTAATCAGGTCTTATTTTTAAGTTTTCACGTATCGTAGGAAAAATATTGGATACGAAATCACCAGAGAAATCAAAGTTGTCTGGTTTTAACGTGTTTATAGAATCCATCACAAAAGGATCTAGAGTAAAAAAGAACTTATCTCTTTTATAGGCTCCTTTTTGAATGCTTTTGTTATCAAAATATACGTAGGATTCAATTTCTGAATTCAGAATGGGGTACTGTGGATTACGTTTTGTACCTGATTTATTATTTGGCTCATCAATCTTTAAGTTTCCAGATAGGTTATTGATGGTGTTTTCGACGTTTTTAAGCACGGATTGACCAAAGTAATCGAGATCTCCAGTTCTCACCTTCATCTTCATCGAATCGATGTTAGACATGTCTATTTGATATTTCTCATAAGAGAACTTAAATCCATTCCCAAATAGATTTAACATACCCGCATTTATGACGCCGTCAAAAACGAAATTTCTATTCTCTTTTAGACTGATTTTTTTGTTGCGAGGAAAAAACACCACGTTTTGATTGTCAGAAATTGAAATTGAGGATACCCCTTCCATGTTTAAATCAAAGTTTTTGAGGTCTAATCGTGCATTGGATACATTGCTAGGGGTGAGTGAGTTAAAGCGGATTACGTCATAATCCTTTTTGCCGATACGAAATAGTAGAAAATCTTTTAAGCGGTCGTTGACAATTACCATGTCTGTATCCACGTTGTACTCCACAAATCCATAGAAGGATAGTCCAATAATTTGCTGGCGTAACTGTCCATCTGGAAGTCGCATATAGTCTGCATATTCTTTTACGCTAAATGGCTGGCCATGAAAGTAGTTGCTGCAGTTTTTTAATGCTTGGAGTGGATGAATGGCATCCATGCCTTGTAGTCTGTTGTAAAATTCCTCTCTAAAATAACTAAGCGACTCAAAAAATGATTGATTCTCAGCAGCTCCTTGTAGCATTTTTAAATCCATCCATTGGTCACCTACCTTCCACTTTATAAGTTCAGCATCAATACTAACGTTATGAAACGTATCAAAATACGGACTCATGGCCAAACCTTCTCCTTGGCGGATCAGATGTATTTCTTGTAAGTC
>QKIO01000311.1 GCA_003251015.1 Bacteroidales bacterium | reverse complement strand
ATTCTCATCATACACCAATATATTTAAGGAAGGCGTAACCAGCCACAGTCTGTTTTTTGAGTCTTGAAACGTACTCCAGAAGTTATCTATATTAAACTTCTTTTTAAATTCATCTTCAAGTGTTTCTTTATAAAAACGTTTGGTCTTTTTTTCAAATCGATTTAATACGCCATCCCACGTTGCAATAATTAGGTCATTATTTTTATTTTGGGTAATAGAGCGTATGACATTGGATGCGATGGAATAGGGGTCTTTGGGGTCGTGGGTGTATACAGTAAATGTATTTTCCTTAACGTTAAATGCATTTAAGCCTCCTCCATCAGTTCCAATCCATATGGTACCATCCCTATCTTCATAGAAACAACCAATGGTATTAGATGATGGGTGTTTCTGAATACTATTATTAGAATTACTATATCTTTGACCTTGGCTAAATGAATTGAATCGTCCTTTTTTTGGGTTGTAATAATTCACGCCACTTCTTGATGTACCTACCCATAATATGCCTTTTTTATCGAGATGAAAAGAGTAAATGCCATCAGACGATAACTTACCGTACTGAGGATTATCTGCTTTTATATAGGTGACTTTGCCCGTTTTTTTGTTTATCTTATTTATTCCACCCTGATCTACAGCTACTAATAGTTCATTGTCCTTCCATTCGATAATATCTAATACAATAGTGCGGTTTATCCCTGTTCCAGTTTCATTTGTGGGTAGATAATACCACTCTTTTGTTTGCGGGTTAAATTGTGCTAGTCCATAAAAAGTAGATGTGATCCAAAAAGTATTGTCTTTATCGATCAGTATTTTTTTTATATTATCAGTTTGTATGGTTATTTTATTATCTGGATAGTAGATGAATGTGGCGTTCTTTTCATTAAACTGTAATATGCCATTTTTATCGGTAACAATCCAATAATCGCCATTTTTATCCTGATCCATACCTTTAAAATCAGAATTATTCATTGAGGAAGGCGTTACAAAATGTGTAAAAGAATCACTTTTTTCATTGTGCTTGTAAAGACCATTGTCTGTTAATACCCATAATTTGCCACTGTTGTCAACATAAAGTTCGTTGATTACATTACTTCTAATAAATTCAGGGTCTGACTCCACAAATCGATACCTTTTGAAATTATCTAATTCAGGACAGTATTTGTTTAATCCATTTCGGGTTCCTATCCATAGGTTGTTTGATGAGTCAACCTTAAGGGCTAATACCCCATCGTCGCTGAGACTTGTAGTATCTGACTCGTCGTGTAAATAACGAATAGAATTGTAACTATTATGCTTTACAAGTCCAACGCCGTCGTTAGCTATCCATAAATACCCCTCTTCATCACGACAAATATCATTGACTAGAGTGAGGCCAACTTCTGTTTGCAAAGGCTCAAATTTCATTTGCCCATGAAGTAAATGAAGCGTCATTTGACATATGATGAGTGTAATAATCTGTTTTTTGGACATGTGTTTTGTTTTATTCCATTAGCGCCTTTCAAGCTAAATACTTAAATTATTAAAATCTCTTAAATTTAGTAAAATAGTATAAAGATTAAAACTTTTGTGCACTGTTTTCCCGTCTTATTTCTAAAATATTCAAACTTTAACTATCATTTATTCTTTAATACCTATTTTTAGACTTTATTTATTCTAAACGATTTTTTTTGAAAGCTTTTTTATTCGCATTTATACTGCTCTTTGCTTGTTCTTTATCTCATGCTTTTGATCGAGATTTTGGGGGTAAAATTGGTGTTACAGTTCAATTCGGCACGCATATTCATCGGTTTGGGGTGATGTACCAGTTGTATTATTATCAGGATTTTGTGCAATTCAGCCAAGGCACTTCCGTGCATTATAACTTTAAGAGTTTGGGGCCGCAGATGCCCAGTTGGGAGTTGCATACCTTGGGGGGAGTTCAGTTTTATGGTGGTGTTAATACCAATTGTCCGCATTATATTTTAACAGAATACTCGCTTATGGCCAATAAATCCCTGGCTGGTGGGTATCTGTTTCGCTATTATTGGGATACTATTGGCACCACTCAAGCTACTGGTGGAATTAACTTTACATCTAATAAGTTTTCCGTGATAATGGAAAATGATTTATTTAGTTTCTATAAAGGAAATCATGATAAGTATAGAACGGGTACTCTGGGTATGGCCTATGCGGTGGATAGTATGCAGATTGCAGCTAATGTTATAATCTGGACTGGCAATACTCGGGAATCGAAGCGAGTGAAAGGTACTAGTTTTCCTAGTCATTATGGATATAAAGACCTTACCGATGCAACTTATGGAAAGTATTCTCATGGTATCGCAGCTCTTAGGGTAGATGGCCTTTGGAACTACAAACAAACGTATCGTTTTGAGTCTGGCATTGATGCCGAACAAATACGTAATTTATTTCAAAATAAATTGGTGCATGATTTAATACATAAAGGAGAACATTCTAAACATTCTGGTAACCCGCATGTACCCATGCTTCAAAAAGATGGAATGCCGTTTTTATATCAAGAAGGTCAACAGGTTAGACCAGCCAAACTTTACTTTCAAAGTGCTTTAAATGATTTTATGTTTTATTAGTTAATATGTTTTATGTGCTTAATATATGTTGCTGTTTTCTAACTTAATAAATGTGTTTATATGAAAATTAATAATAGGGAATTTAACGAATACTTGGTGTTGTTGTATCGTTTTGCACTGATGATGGTTCTTTTTTCCATATGCCGTTTAGCGTTTTATGCGTTTAATAGTTCCATGTTTCCCAATGTAACATTTAGTGGTTTGATGATTATTATGTTGGGTGGATTAAAGT
The DNA here is from genome assembly GCA_003251015.1 of Bacteroidales bacterium. Taxonomy (GTDB): domain Bacteria; phylum Bacteroidota; class Bacteroidia; order Bacteroidales; family Marinilabiliaceae; genus SZUA-582. The sequence goes on along the minus strand of QKIO01000311.1, from coordinate 7,836 downwards.
TTGATGTAAGTGGATTGTTGTATCTAAATGTTATTTTTATTCTGCTGTCAGTCTTTCCCCATCCGTGGAAATTTAGCGTGGGATATCAGACGTTTTTAAAGTATTGGTTTTTTATTACCAATGGTATTGGCATTGCTTTGAACGCCATCGACTTTGTGTATTATCGCTTTATCTTTAAACGCACTACCTCCAGTGTGTTTTCCATCATCAAAAATGAAGATAATTTGGGTAAGTTATTTGTGCAGTTTTTGTTTGATTTCTGGTATGTTCCCGTTTTTGCTGGCTCGCTGATTTTTTTGATGGTAAAGTTTTATGGTTTACTAAAGCCTAAACCTTTTTTATTTCATAAGAAATTAGTTTACTACCCGTTAGCTCTATTTGTTTTGGTGCTTTGTGCAGGTTTATCCATTGTTGGTATTCGTGGCGGTTATAAGCATAGCACCCGTCCTATAACCTTAAGTAATGCCGGTGAATATGTTAAATCACCCGAAGAAATGGCTATTGTGTTAAATACCCCATTTTGCGTTATTCGAACTTGGAGGAATGAATCATTTAAAAAAATGAACTTTTATTCGGATGAAAGTCAGTTGGCTGGCTTTTATTCGCCTCTAAAGCATTATGAGGTAACTGGGGAGATGGATAAAAAGAATGTGGTTATTCTTATTCTCGAAAGTTTTAACCGTGAGTTGGTGGGTAGTCTCAATACGCATCTGGATAATGGTACTTATAAAGGCTACACTCCATTTTTAGATTCATTAATTAGTCAAAGTTTAGTGTTATCTAATGCCTATGCTAATGGAGGAAAGTCCATTGATGCCATGCCTAGTGTGGTGGCAAGCATTCCTGCTTTGGTTTTACCATATGTCATTACCGAATATGCATCAAATAATATTAATAGTTTGGCCAGTTTGTTAACTGCCGAGGGGTACCAAACATCCTTCTTTCATGGAGCGCCAAATGGTTCAATGGGGTTTCAATCGTTTGCTAATTTAGCTGGATTTCAAAAATATTTTGGTGAAGATGAGTATAATAATCCGGATGATTATGATGGTATGTGGGGCATTTGGGATGAACCATTTATGCAATATTGGGGGCATGAAATGACTAAAATGAAAGAGCCATTTTTCTCAACTCTTTTTTCATTGTCTTCGCATCATCCTTTTAAAGTGCCAGAAAAGTATGAAGGACAATTCCCCAAAGGCACCTTACCTGTTCATCAGTGTGTGGGTTATACCGATCATGCTATTCGTCAATTTTTTGCCTATGCCTCTAAGCAGACCTGGTTCAACAATACTATTTTTGTGATTACTGCCGATCATAGCACGGTGTCCCACTATTCATATTATCAGAATATAAAAAATAGCTTTGCGGTTCCCATCTTTTTTTACGCACCAGGTAATCCTATTCATAAAGTAGATACCGCTGTGGCTCAGCAATTAGATATTATGCCTACCATTTTAGCTTATCTAAATTATTCCAAACCGTTTTTGACTTTTGGTAATAATCTTTTAGACCCTAAAGGGGATCGTTTTGCCGTTGCTTATGTCAATGGGTCGTATCAATATATGAATGATTCAGTACTAGTTCATTTTGATGGTGATAAATTTACAGGATATTACAACCTAAAAACAGACTCAACGGTTGCCAATAATTTAGTTGGGAAAGTAAGTGATGCTAAACTGGAGGCTAAAGTGAAAGCCTTTGTCCAACAATTTAATAATAGAATGATTGAGAATAGATTAGTGCCCTAGTAGAATAAAAAAAAGGCTGTCAATGGATGACAGCCTTTTCAAAATATTATTTTTTGAGTACATATTCGTAAGCGCCTATATCTGGTTTGCCATCTCTTACAATATCTTCAATATCATTAGGATACTGACCTATGTAATCCAGCCCTCCAGTATTCATGCAAGGCGATTTGTCTGTTAACTCAAAATCGTATTCGAAATAGGTGGTACTCACAAATAGTGGTGACTTGCTATAGATTATATGAGTGTAATGTTCATCGTCTTTTTCATCCGCTTGTTTAAGTAAGCAGTATTTAAATTTAGGACTAATGCTTGTGTTCTCTAAAGTCTGCAGTAGAATTTCGTTACTTGAGTTACCTGTGATAATACTATTGTAAAATAGGGCAGACTCTAAGTTGTAAGTAGATTTATCCTTGTCGTTTAGGTAGTTGTAGTTACTTAATACCACCGATGGTTTGGTGTAGGTGGTACTGTTTCTCCACTCAAAATAATTTGCAATAGTGGTTTGTATCACTTCTAATTTACCCCCAATAGCAATTAATTGTTGTTCTGAGTTTGATAATAAACAATTGCTTATCAATAGTTGTCCATTGTAACTTAAAATATCAGCTACTCCATTATAGGTGAGTGTACTATTGCGCAGTGTTAAATCTACTTTACCTTCCTTAGCTTCTTCACCCACTACAATGCCAATTTTAGCATTGCTAATGGTACAGTAACTAAAGGTATTGTCTTTACTGGTGTTTTTTAACCATATCTGATTCCACACACCCGAAACTTGTTGGTAGTTAAACACGCCTGCTAATAAGCCTTGTCGGGCTCCTCCAAAGAGGATGGGGTTTTCCTTAGTTCCCATGGCCTTGATGCTACCTTCTACTATTAATTTAACATTGTTGTTAAGGTACACACGACAACCCTCTTTGATGGTTAATGTGCTATTTGCGGCTACCGTTAAATCCTTATCTAAGTATATTTGAGCATTCTTTTCCCATGTGACATCGCCAATGGTACCACTAACATAGTTTGCGTTGATAACAACCACTCTTAATACACTCACAATACGGTTTTCTCCACTTTCCACAATAATAGAATCCATCACAGGATAAAAGATATCGTTGAGGTTAGAAGGATTAATTTTAGCCTGCACAAAAACATATAAACTATCGTTTTTACTTAACTGCAGATTAGTAAATGAGGAGCCTTTTCTTCCACTCACATTAATGAGAAATGGCGATTCATTTCCTCCAGCTAAAGATAAACGAATGTTATTAACGTTCTCATTACCTTTATTGTAAAGTCGCAGTAGGTTGCTTGTTTCAGTACCCAGCCCTACAATAATAGTATCTAATAATAGGGTGTCGGTAGAAAACCTGAGTTTTGATGTGGAACTAATATATTCTGGTTCACAGCCATAACTCATAGTAAGGATGTAAGTTATTAGTAGACCTAAAATGCTTTTGGAGAAATATTTCTTTTGTATGGTAGTCATCTGTTTCTGCTCGTTTGTTGAAAAGCCAAAGCTCAAATATAAGTGTTTATTAGCAAAATAGCGTGCTCATTTTATCTGGGTTAGCTGTGTTTCTCTACATCTTTTTAAGTGTTGATTTTTATTTTGTTAGGGGTTACTCTTCTTTATTGTCTGTTGCATAGGTTTTTATAAGTGCAGAATTTGCACTTATCAAGTTGTTCTGTGGCCATAAAGGGTAACTCAGCGTTAAATAGTTGAGCTAACAACGTATTTAATTCATTCGTAAATTCTGTTTTTACAGTCTTGAGCGATATGGGTGTTAGTCCATTTTTTTCCTCTTTTAGATATAGAGTCGTGTCGTAATCCTTTTTAAACAAGTCTCTAACCCAAATAATATGAGGTTGCACACTTTTTGCTTCGTGCGCTTGGGTGGCATCAAGCACCAGTGAGTACAATAAAGTTTGGAAGATGGCTTTGTTTTTTTTGTGACTAGTGGTGTTAAAAAGTTCGGCTACTTCTTTTATTTGAGCTTCTCCTTTTCCTGTTTTATAGTCCATTACTTTAAGTATAGAGTCCTTTTCTTCTAAACGGTCAATGATGCCTCCCATACATATATTAATGCCTTCAGGTGTTGTGTATTGCCATTTTACATTTTTTTCAAGTGCAATAATTTTGAAGGGTGTTTTGGCTTGTTCTAATTTTAAAAATTGATTGATATATTGTTTTATAACCTCATAAACCATCACATTTTTTCCGTGTAAATATGCATGTGTACTTCTCCCTTTATCATAGTCGGAAAGGTATTTATTAAATGCATCTAATATGTGTTGCTCAATTAGTTTTGGTGAAATAAGCCACTTTTGTATGGTTTCTTTTTCAATAATTTGGCCGCTATGAGGCTTATATAGTTGTTCTACAACATCGTGAAATAGTAATCCAAATATTCGTGCGTCTGCTTCTTCGGCTATCTCGTCCGTTTCTTGTAATTTGGCTATTTTTTGATAATAAAATTTGAGCTGGCATTCGATGTAAACCGATAACGCACTGGGCGAAAGCATACCTCCATTTTCCGATTGATAATAACTCAAGCGCTTCATCACATCCGCAGTCTTATGTGCAATGGTGCTTGGGTAGGGTTGAAGGGTCACTTCTCCTGATGATGTTTCAAATTCTATGTTGGCTTTAAATTGGTATTTTAATTGATGCAGGTAACGACTCATCTCATTGGATTTCATGCCGCTCTCACCTGTCGAATGAGTGATTTGAACCTTCTTAGCTCGGTGTATCAGCCTAAAGAAATAATATGAGAATATCGTATCTTGAAATTCAATGGTTGGCATCCCAAAACCCATGCGTAAATTGGCGGGTATAAACGTGTTTGGTGGTGCCGATTTAGGGAATATCCCTTCGTTTAAATCCAGAATCACTAGTTTATCGAAATCAAGAGCTCGTGTTTCAAGAATACCCATTATCTGTAGTCCAGCCAGGGGTTGTCCTTTAAAGGCCACCGTCTCAAAATCTGCTAATTTACGATAGAGTTTAATCCATGTTTCTAACTCTATGTTTGATGCCTTATTAAATTCAAGGCTGTCTTGCAGTTTGTTGATGCTTTTAAACAAGGTATAAACAAACTCTTGTTCTATAATTCTATTCTCTTTTTGCTTAAGTAAATCAAACACCTTAGCTAGGATGTTCTGAAGATAATCAGCTAACCCATTTGCATTTTGAACTTTTGAAAATACCAAGGTAAATAACTCGTTCACATGCAAACTGTCGGCATTTACAAAGACTTGGTTTTTAGCTATTAAACTGTTCTTTATTTGACGCGCCTCTGTTTCGGCCAACAAGCTAATATATTGGTGTTGTAAGATGGGTATCACATGACGATGGTAGAGCCACACATCGTTTTTAGAATTCTGACGTGCTTGTCGTTGCATATCAAATAACAAATCAACTAAACCAAAAACGGGCGTTAGGTTGAGTGGATAACCCATGGTTATATTGATGCGATCCACATTTTCGGGTATGCCATGCAGTACCGGCATCAGCAAGGTTTCGTCAGCCAAAACAACCGCTGTTTTTAAGTTTGGTTCGTATTCACTATTCAAAAAACGGTGCATCACCTTTAGTTGCTCCGTAGGGTTTGCAACAGCGGTAATGGTGATCTCAGGCCCTTCTTCAGTAAGTGGTAATGTAAAGTCTTTGGGACTAGGAAAACGGCTTAAATTATCGCGAATAAATAGCCCAGGTCCTCGTGATTTATCATAGCTTTGTTCTTCAGTACTTTTCTCTGGTAATATCCATGGTGAATAATCCCAAAAGAATACAGCCTTATTTAGTTTCTGCAGGTAGGTCATGAAGGTTCTCTCCACGGGCGTAAGGGCATTTAATCCTACAAAGATATAGGTGATGTCGTTATTTATCGAAAAGGTATTTTGTTTGATATCCTCTGCTACTTGGCGATAAATCATGCCTTCAAAAGCCCATCCTTCCTTTAGTAAGGCTTCTTTAAATTGTTGGTAAATAGCTGGTAATAATTTCCAAATGGATAAGAATTCGGTTTGATGTTTAGAGAGTTTTTTTGGATCAAAAGCACCCCAAAATGATTGGATTGCTTCTATTTGTTCGTCGCTTAGATGCGAAAAGTCATCCTCAAGTTCTTTGAGGGATGCTAAGTTGGAATATAATTGATCCACAGGAATAAGGTACTTCTCTAAATCATCAAAATCATTCAAAAACATCTCACCCCATGGTAAAAACTCATCAAAGGAGATGTCTTTTAAAGTCACTTGATTATAAACTCGGTGTAGGGTAAACAACAACGTGATGGAGTCGGCTACAACGAGATTACTTAAAGAGGCAAATAAATCGTTTACCGTTGATGTTTTTGGCGCCCACTGTGGGGTGTCGACTTTGCTTTGTAAGTGATTGAGAAAAAAAAGGCTCGATCGTTGGCTAGGAAAAACAAAACAATAGTTGCTTGAGTCTGTTCTTATAGTTTGGAAATAGTAGGAAGCTAAGGCATCTAAAAAACCGTGGGTCATCTTTTTTGTTCTTAATGATTTTAAAGGCTGAAAGTAATGATTTGTCGCGATAATTAATGGTTTTTAATTTTGTAGATATTAAAAAATAATAACTTTGAGTGGTTGAGATAACGGGTTTGTCGTCTTTTAGTAACGATTCATTTTACTTAAGTGAGAAATAATAATTTTTATGGATAAATTTTCGTTTGTTGGAAACAGCAATATTGACGCTATAGATAAACTTTATCAGCAATATAAAAACGATCCTAACTCTGTGGATGAGGGATTTAGAGATTTCTTTAAGGGATTTGACTTTGCGCTCTCTAATTTTAGTCAGACCGATGCGCCTGATGTTGTTAATAAGGAGTTTAACGTGGCTAACTTAATTCTTGGCTACCGACAAAGAGGTCATCTCTTTACAAAAACGAATCCTGTTAGAGCACGCCGTAAGTATTTTCCAACTCTTGATATCGAAACGTTTGGATTGTCAGCATCCGACCTTAATACGGTGTTTCAGGCTGGTTATAAAATAGGCCTAGGTCCTGCTACGCTCCAAGCCATTATTGATCATTTGCAAGAAACATATTGCGAATCTGTGGGAGTCGAGTACCTCTACGTTAGACATCCCGAAGTGGTGAAATGGCTGAAACGTAAAATGGAGAAGGTGCGTAATAAACCGGCTTATTCGAATGAAAAGAAACTAGCGATCTATAGGCAACTTAATATGGCTGTTGGTTTTGAATCATTCATTCATAGAAAATTCGTTGGGCAAAAACGGTTCTCTCTCGAAGGCTCTGAGGCTCTAATACCTGCTTTAAATGCGGTGATTAACTATGGAGCTGATTTTGGTGTGGAGGAAGTAGTCATTGGTATGGCGCACAGAGGACGGTTAAATGTACTTACCAACATTCTTCAAAAGCCATATAAAAATATTTTTAAAGAGTTTAATGGCAACGAGTACGAAGCCAATATTTCGTTGGGTGATGTAAAATACCATTTGGGTTACGGTAACGATATTAAAACGCCAAACGGAAAAACGGTTCGCGTCAATCTAGCGCCTAACCCCTCTCATCTCGAAACAGTTGCCCCTATTATTGAAGGTATTACGCGAGCTAAGATAGATCATAAATACCATCACGATTTAAACAAAGCCTTACCAATTGTAATTCATGGTGATGCTGCCATTGCTGGTCAAGGACTTGGTTACGAAGTGGTTCAGATGGCTCAATTGCCTGGATATAAAACGGGTGGTACCATACATATTGTGATTAATAATCAAGTGGGGTTTACCACAAACTACCTTGAGGCGCGCTCATCAACGTATTGTACGGATGTGGCAAAAGTCACTCGTTCACCTGTTTTTCACGTAAATGGGGATGATGTTGAGGCTGTGGTATATGCCATTGAATTAGCCATTGAGTTTCGTCAATTGTTTAATTCTGATGTGTTTATAGATTTGCTTTCCTACCGTAAGTATGGTCATAATGAAGGTGATGAGCCTCGTTTTACCCAACCTACCTTGTATAAGGCCATCGAAAAACATCCTAATCCGAGAGATATTTATAGCAAACGCTTACAGAAGGAAGGTGTTTTATCA
>QKIO01000312.1 GCA_003251015.1 Bacteroidales bacterium | reverse complement strand
AAACGATGTCTAATATAAATACTATTTTTGCCAGCCAATAAACGGTTGAGTTATGGGAGACGGTATTTTTTTGCGGTCAGAATTATTACTAGGAGAAAAAAAAGTGCAAAAACTACATGCCACTAGAGTTATTATCTTTGGCATAGGGGGCGTAGGCAGTTGGTGCGCAGAGAGTTTAATACGCACAGGCATCACGCAACTCACCATGGTAGATTGCGACCGAGTATGCATCACCAATGTCAACCGACAATTAATGGCCACCTCTAAAAACATCGGCCAAGTAAAAACAGACGCCCTTAAAGAACGGCTGCTCGACATCAACCCCGATGCACAAATAACAGCCATACAGAAAAAATACAGCGAAGAAAACGCAACCGAATTTGATTTACATACCTACGATGTTATTATTGATGCTATTGATAGCATGAGTAGCAAAATTCACTTAATACAAGAAGCCACCAAAACAAAAGCCTTATTTATTTCGTCAATGGGTGCTGCTCTAAAGTTAGACCCCACCATGGTACGCACCGACTTATTTTGGAATATTCGTGGGTGCCCAATGGCACGTCGTATTCGTAAAAGAGTGCGCCGCGAAGGGAAAACCATTGATAATTTCCAGGTGGTTTACAGCGAAGAGCAAGGTGAAAATCAAGGCGAAGTAGGGAAATGCACCAGCGAAAAGTGCTTTTGCTCTAGCACGGGTGAAAACAAACCAAATCCCGATTTATCAATCAAAAAAACAGTCATCAACGGCTCCTTATCACATATTACTGGTATTTTTGGACTCACCATTGCTGGTTTAGTCATCAAACACATTTATAACCAAGTGTCCTAAAACAATAAGAAACCCCAACGGTGGTCATTTAAAACTTGTTTTTGAAGCGCATTAAGATTACACATGGAAGAAGATAACTCAGTACGAATCAATAAATTCCTCAGCGAATCCGGCTTTTGCTCTCGCAGAGCCGCTGATAAACTCATTGAGCAAAAACAGGTTACTATCAATGGCAAAGTACCGGAGATGGGCACCAAAATACGACCTGGCGATGTGGTTAAGGTGAATGGAAAAACCATCTCTCAATCCAATGAGAAACCAGTTTACATTGCCTTCAATAAACCTATTGGCATTGTATGCACCACCGACTCACGAGTTGAGAAAGATAATATTATCGATTACATCAATTACCCCACACGCATTTTTCCCATCGGACGATTGGACAAAATGAGTGAAGGTCTAATATTCCTCACCAACCATGGCGATATGGTTAACCTCATCCTAAGAGCGAGAAACAATCATGAGAAAGAATATATAGTAACTGTTAATCACGCCATCACAAAGGATTTTATTCAGAAAATGGGCAATGGAGTACCCATTTTAGATACCGTAACGCGTAAATGCGTAGTGGAACAAATCAACCGTTTTGACTTTAAAATCATCCTCACCCAAGGCCTTAACAGACAAATACGACGCATGTGCGAATACCTGGGTTATGAGGTTAAGAAACTAAAGCGCGTACGCATTATGAACATCAAGCTGGATGTGCCAGTGGGTCAATACAGAGACTTAACAACCAAAGAATTGAATGAGTTAAACAGACTAATTGCTGATTCGAAAAAAACCTACGAACCAACACTAGATATAAAACCTCAACCAAAGCCTCCTGTGAATTCACGACCCGATAAATCGACAACCACAAAACGAAAAACTAACACATTTCGTAAACGCTAGCAACACACCCTACCCTACGTATCTTTCAAACATAATAGGAATATTAACACTTATTTCATACATTAACATCTATTAATAAAACAACAACGAAGATTACATTTGTAGTGCAATCACTTGAAAACAAAACAACATGTCAATCATAATTAAAGAAGTATCCGACAAAAAGTCTCTTGAGGACTTTGTGAAATTACCTTACCGATTATACAAAGAAAATAACTATTGGATTCCTCCAATTATCAGCGACGAGCGTAACGCTCTTAAACCTGAAAAAAATCCGGCCTTTGAATTTTGTACCGTAAAATTTTGGGTGGCTTATAAAGATAATGTCTGCGTTGGACGCATTGGAGGCATCGTAAATGCCTTATGGATAGAAAAAGAAAAGCGCAACATAGGCCGTTTCACTAGGGCTGAGTTTATTAACGACAAGGAAGTGCCAGCTCTTCTTTTTGCCACCGTTGAAAAATGGCTTAAAGAGCAAGGCATGGAAGAGGTGCAAGGTCCACTTGGTTTTTCTAATCTTGACCACCAAGGTTTATTGATTGAGGGGCACGACTGGTTACCATCGATCGCATCTGATTACCATTGGGATTATTATCAAAACTATTTTGAAGCCGCTGGTTACGAAAAAGAAATTGACTGGCTTGAATTTCGTATTACCTTCCCCGATGCACTACCTGAAAAATCGTTTAAAGTAGCTGAGATGATTATGGGGCGTTATGGTTTACGCCCGGTAAACTTCACATCGTCAAAAGAAATAGAGCCATACAAACAAGAAGTCTTTGACCTATTCAACCAAGCGTTTGCTAACCTTTTTGGCACCTTTGCTCTGCCTCAAAAACTTATTGAATATTACATGGGTAAATTTTTCCCCATGCTAAACCCTAAATATGTTAAAGTAATTTTAGATAAGGAAGATAAGATGGCCGGATTCTTAGTAGCCCTACCTTCTCTCTCTAAAGCCATGCAAAAAGCAAATGGTAAGTTACTCCCATTTGGATGGTGGCACATCATGCGTGCGCTTAAAAAACCTAAAGAAATGGATTTGATGCTCACTGGCGTGCGTCCTGAGTTGCAAAAATTAGGTGTTGCTGCATTACTTATGAATGAACTATGGAAAACAGCCGAAGCAGATGGGGTTAAATTTGTAGAAACAACTGGAATGCTAGAGAATAACAACGTAGCCATTCAAATGTGGAAATCGTTTGAACACATTCAACACAAACGAAAAAGATGCTTTAAAAAGACTTTATAAAAAGCAAAAAGGTGTTTGAACTAACTTCAAACACCTTTTTTTTTGTACTATTTTACATTATTTTCTCAAAATGACTTTACTGTGATAAACCACAGTCCCTTGCTGAACTTTAAGCAAATAAATACCAGATGCATACGCACTTATATTCATATCTACTGCAGACCCTTTCCAAACACCCGATGCAATCACATCTCCTGATAAGTTATATAAAAAGTATTTTGAACTTTCCTTACTTGGCAAACTAACCATTAAAAAGCCTTGTGTAGGATTAGGAGTCACTCGAAACACCTGCTCCTGAACAACCTCCACCTGAGTAGATAAACTCATTGACACAGACTTACTCACTGCAGCTGCAACATCTAAGGAACCATAAACCGTATAATAACCTGTCTTTACAACAGTGTAGGCCTTACCCGTTCCAGCACCCACACCTTGAAAAACAGCTTTCCCATCAACGCCCGTAGTGAGCGTTTGACCATTAAAAGTTACAGCAGCACCTTGTAGGAACAGGGCACCTTCCTTAATGGTAAATGTAACTACATATACATTTTCTTCAACCATAACTCTATCAATAGCAACCCCATGACCATAATTCCCTACCGCTTCGAAAGCCAACCTGAAATCACCTGTGGCTGTAAATGAATAATCACGTTTAGTCCAAGCAGGCACATCTTTTGTAAAACTCTCCAAAACAGTCCATGTAGCATCCGCATCCTTTTTGTACAACACCTTTAATTCATCCTGATCGGTGTAAGTACCATCCTGACTTTTCCAACCAGCCTGAGCATGATAGAAAGTCCAATGATAGGTTTTACCTGCAGAAGCTACAAATAAAGGAGATACTAATCTAGTAGACTTACCCGCCTCAACTGAGAAAAACAATGCGTTATTCATGCCTTCTTGAGCTGCCACTGGCACAAACTCGGTACTTCCCTCTCCACCCTTAAATAACTTCCAATTCACTCGTTCGCCAACGACTGTTTCTTGAGCCCAATTATCTAGGTTCGATTCAAACCCTTCGTACCAAGGATAATTGGTAACAGGTGCTACTAGTGTTTTAATAACCCGCCCTAAATAATTACTATAACTAGTACCCGTGTTTGAATAAATACGGTAATAATATGATTTCTTCTCTGTTAATCCTGAATGTTGAAATGCATTCGAAGCACTGCCATAATACAATACAGTACCACCTCCTGTTACTGTTTGACCTTGAGAATAGGTAAGACCATCTATGGGCTTGCCAAAAACACCATCTGCACTCCAACAAATCAAAACAGGATAATTCTCAACCGCTGCTTGCCAGCTTAAGTCTATTTGGTTTGATGAATTAGCAACAACCTTAAACATCTGAGGAACGCCTATCTGTTGAGACATAAAATCAAACTTGATATTTGCCCCACTTCGCATTATATTGGTTATGGATTTACTAGTGGTATTACCACCTAGATCCAACGAATTAGGTGTAGAATCATCAGTAAATGATGTTTTTGTTAGATAAGGAAATAAACAAGACGCAGTATTGATACCCGTACCTGCCACCACTGGATACAAACCTTGATTACCCCCTACATTAACCCTGTTCTTATCCCAGTTTTCGTTAATCTGGTTTTCATTAACACGATATATTAACAAACCTGCACCAGGCAACCCCTTATCAAAGCCATTTAAAGCCTTTGTCTCTAGCAAAAAATATTCACCTGGAGTATATGAATTCACCTTTAAAATCTCGGTATTAACAGCATAAGGAATTGTGGTTCCCGTTACTGTTGGCACTTGAGTGATGGCTTGTGGACTCGTAAGCTGGTTCACTGTCATCCATCCCAAATAAACTTTTAAATAGGGATTGAAATGAGCTGGCAAACAGCCTTCTATTCCATTTACACCATTATAACTACCTATCGACATTAAATCCCATTTTCCAGTTCCGTCATTGCTTGCATAATCTGCTGTATCATAAAAATCTGGAACACCCAAAGCATGCCCAAACTCATGACAAATAATACCAATAGGAGACATAAGACCTTGGGTGGTGTAAATCTCAGGTTGACAAGTATAATCCATCACCTTAACACCATCGAAGGTACGAGCGGCAGCACTATATTTTCCCAAATTATAGGAGTGTGACCAAATATCTGTATCCTTACCAGACACTTCTTTACCTGTTCCCTGATGAATAACTCCAATACTCTCTACCACTTTATCTCCATCGTTATCAAACTGCGAAAAATCAAGCCCAGCAGCATCTGCGGCCTTAACTGCATCCATCACAAACTCCGACCAATTTGCTTCTACACCATAATAATCATGAGTTTTGGGAACCGTCACCCACTGCGTAACAGTAGTGGTTATCGTTAATAAGCCATTTGAGTTTTCGAAATAAAAATCTTTGAAACTACCAGTACCATTATACCCTGTTTCATTCATCAAATTATCAAAATTAGTTTGAGTATAACTCGTTTGCGTATCACTAAAATTAGCCAGAATCATCAAAAACTTACGTGACCCTTTATTAGGGAAGCCAGATGCTATAGCACTTCCAGATTTTAACGCGCTGCTTGCAGGTAATACAGCATTAGAAGTGCCAGTACGAAGAATTGTTTTAGACTTATTTTTTAGGTAATCAACCTCATTCCCAGAACGAGAATCAACATTATTCACTTTCACACCAGAAGAAACAACTTTACCTGACTTTAAAAACCCCGTATACTCATACACGCCACTCTTATTTCGCATAATCTGGTACCCATCTGTAGTGGTAGTCCAATGCTCTCGCTCATCACCCACTAACTTAATTGTAAGCATAGTTCCATCTGGTTGCTGTATATCTATAGGCGCTGGACGTGCTGGCACCGCAACTACATGTGACACAAACAACATCAACATAAAACCTATTGAAACAATACCTCTTCCCAACTTATCCATAACCATCTTTTTTATCTATAACGAACTAAAAGGAAATATACACAAATAATTTCCTTAATCCCAATGATGACACTAACTTTACCATAATTGTCAATACAACTACAAAAATCGCTCCAATGAGTTTCAAACTTAGCAATACAAACAGATTCATTCTTTTAATCCTAGCACTCTATCTCTCTACAACACTAGCATACGCTCAAGAGGATTATAAAAGTCTAAGCAAAAAAGAACAAAAAGAGATTACCAAAGCTAAAAAGCAACGATTAGAGCAAGAGACCACTAAGATGCTCGTACTAGCAATCGATAGCCAAAAGTGGATATTAGAAGCTGATCGCCTTACAGATCGTTACAACAACACCATACATGTTAACTCCATCATTAATTTCATTGCTTTAGACAAAGATGAATTAATCATTCAGCTAGGATCTGATTCTGGATTAGGATATAACGGCGTTGGTGGGGTGTCTATAAAAGCTTTTGTCAATAAATATGAACTTAGAAAGGATGGAAAAAGAAACAAATACAACCTACGTTTATTCATATCCAGCAGTTATGGATCGTGGGACATAAGCATAAGTGGCAATTATTCAGGAGGCATGGCCAATGCCACTATTCAAACCAACTCATCATCAATTAAATACACAGGCAAGCTGATACCCACAAATCAATCAAATGTGTTTAAGGGGCGCTTCATACCTTAGTTTATTTTGTGAAAGTATACTGATAGGCACGCACAAGCTGTTTCATTGATTCGGAACCTATCTTATCAAAATCAATGGCATCAACCTTACTAAACACAAAGCCCGACACATCGTCTGCCACCTTTAGAGCATCCCAATTATCGACAACACAAACAAAACCTAAATCGGTTGTATATACCGAATACTCTGAGAAAATATATTCATTAAACGAAGAAGTTAAATACGTTAAACTAACTACATCCAAGTTTAACTCTTCCTTAATCTCACGCATCAAAGCCAACTCGGCCGTTTCTAAAGGATCGACAAACCCCCCAGGTAAATCCAAACATCCTTTTTGAGGCTCAAAAGCGCGTACAGTCAACAACAGCTCACCCTCATCATTAATTAGGATGCCAGCTACCGCTGCGGCTGAATTAATGAAAAAATGAAACTGACATGCTCCACACTTAAATGCTCTAAAGCCATCAAAAACAAAACGCCCGTCGCCACACTTAGGGCAATACTTTAGCACATGTTGCGGTCTATAATTCATAGTTTGATACTTTTAACTTAATTTGCCTGCATCTTAAAACTTGAGATGAGCAATGATGTCTCACAAAAATAGTTGTTTAAGAACGTAAAACAAGTGTCAGAAAATGGAACGCTACAATTAAAACTAAACCATAAGGCCATACTGATGGTTTAAACAGAATAAAAACAGACAAACACATTTACAGAACGATAATAATGACCATAACAGAACGATACGAAAAAGTAATTGAGCACTTTAGCATACACATGCCTGTGGCAGAAACTGAGCTGCACTACCAAAATCCTTACCAACTGTTGGTTGCCGTTATTCTTTCGGCTCAGTGCACAGACAAACGTGTGAATCTAATAACACCAGTACTTTTCAGCCGCTTCCCCACCCCCGAATCATTAGCCGAGTCGGTACCCGAAGAGGTTTTTGAATACATCAGGTCATGCACCTACCCTAACAACAAAAGCAAACATCTTATTGGCATGGCCAAGATGTTGACAACAGATTTTAAAGGTATCATACCAAGTGATATTATACAGCTTCAGAAACTTCCTGGCGTGGGACGAAAAACAGCTAATGTAATTGCATCTGTTGTTTACAACAAACCCACCATGGCCGTTGACACCCACGTTTTTAGAGTCGCAGCTCGCATTGGACTCACTTCAAACAGCAAAACACCGCTGGATACCGAAAAACAACTCATCAAACACATCCCCCAAGATCTAATACCCATAGCGCATCATTGGTTAATTCTTCATGGAAGATATACATGTACAGCACGAAACCCAAAGTGCAATAAATGTGGACTGGCGCTATTATGTGGCTTCAACACAAACTCGATAACCAATGAGAAGTAACAATCGAAAAGAACGAACTGCTTTAACAATATTTAACCGTCATTAATAATTTTACACCACAATAATCCCCATATTTGCAGTGGGATTTTTCATAAGAATTGGATTTAGTTAGCTGATTTAAGGGTGAGGACAGGTTTTACAACCTGTCCTTTTTTTTTTGCCAAAAACTACAAGCCATAACTAACACATCCTAAAACACCCCCTACTAAGACTTGGTTATTTAGTGACTTAAGTAACCAGACGAAAAGTCATTTTCTTACATTATCCCCTACCTAGTATTTATTTTCAGATACATTCGTTATATTTGGTTGAATAAATGATATTTTACACTTATATTTTACCTTAACTATACTATTACACACCATGGAAAATCTATTTTTAAAATACATGAAGGAGCGCGCTGGTCAGCCTCAATCAACTGACAAAGGACGGGTTGCGCCAGGACCGGTCATTACTATATCTAGAGAATTTGGTTGTCCTGCCAAACGCATTTCCGATAAATTAGCCAAAACACTTTCAGCGAAAAACATCAGTAGTGGAGTTCAAAAAGAATGGCGCTGGATAAGTAAAGAGATAATTGAAGAGTCGGCTAAAGAGCTGAATTTAACGCCTTCACTTATTCAAGATTTAAGCAACTACAAACACAGTAGTTTTTTCGAAAACTTAGCTTTATTCTTCCAAGATGAGTTTTACCCTGGCGACGCTAAAATTAAAAACACCATTGCTAAGTTTATTCATACAGCCGCAGAAGAAGGCAATGTAATTATTGTAGGTCGTGCTGCCGAAGCCATCACCAAAAGCATTCCTCAAGCTTTTCACGTGCGCTTAAAGGCTCCAATAGAGTGGCGTGCCGAAGTGGTTAGCAAACAAGAAGGCATTAGTTTGTCTGACGCTACTAAAATGTGCACCGAAAATGACAAGAGACGCCTACAGTTTAGAAATTACTTTGAAAAAGATGTTCCTGACGCTAACTTTTACGACCTGACCTTTAACTGTAAAACTATGACCGACGAAGAAATTGTAGAAGTACTCGTTATTATTGCAGAAACACGAGGATTTGTGTTTTAAACTTCCATGAAATAATTATTTATCATTTAAGTCCTCTTCGGAGGACTTTTTTTCGACTCTCTCTTCTTGAAAAGCATTTTAACTCAACAGCTCACACCCGCCTATCCCTTTTTAGTTGCAATAACAATCCTGAACACGACTCTTCTAAAAGATCTAAAACCAACTCAAAGCCTTCATACCCCCCATAATAAGGATCTGGAATAATCTTATAACAAGTGGATGTGGCATAATCAGTTATTTTACTAATTTTCTTCAACCCGTCTTTTGATGGCGCCACTGCTTTAAGATCTAAGAGATTCTGATCATCCATGGCAATAATATAATCAAAGGCGTCAAAATCAACACCTGCATTTACCTTACGACTGATACTAGTCAACTCATAACCTCGTTTCTGAGCATGTTGCTTCATTCGCGCATCAGCAGGCTCTCCGCTATGATAGGCAGCTACACCAGCCGAATCGATAAAAAACAAATGCCCAAGGCCTTCTTTATCAACAATTGATTTCATTACAGCCTCGGCACTAGGACTGCGACATATATTACCCAAGCAAACGAACAAAATAGAGATTTTACCGTTCATGTTTTAATTATT
Organism: Bacteroidales bacterium; assembly: GCA_003251015.1. Classification (GTDB taxonomy): domain Bacteria; phylum Bacteroidota; class Bacteroidia; order Bacteroidales; family Marinilabiliaceae; genus SZUA-582. Next base: position 1,010 of record QKIO01000312.1, on the reverse strand, counting down.
AGTTAACACCAAAAATAATAATTAGAAGTACCTTGCACAACTCTTATAAACATTAAAAACGGAGTATTATACCCTACTATTATGAAACTGAAAACCATTCTAAATATTTTCACTTACCTATTCTTCGTCAACACAATAACCACAGCTCAAAAAGAGTATAAGAAACAAAAGCCTATAATAGAGTACACGGCCACACAACAACATACTGTGACCATATATAATCCAGATAGCTTATCTTTTGCAGCAACACCAAAAAACATCATCCTTTTTATAGGTGATGGAATGGGACTATCGCAAGTATTTGCAGGACTAACAGCCAACGGAGGAAACCTAAACCTCCTAAACATGACCCATATAGGCTTTAGTCGAACACAAAGTGCAGATTCGTTTGTAACGGACTCGGGAGCAGGCGGCACGGCCATAGCAACAGGTCACAAAACCAACAATGGCACCATTGGTTTAGACCGTAATAACGTAATAGTGCCCAATATGGTGGAAATAGCCGAGTTACATCAAAAAGCAACTGGACTCGTTGCTACCTCATCAATTACCCACGCCACTCCGGCGTCTTTTATCGCCCATCAAGAAAGCAGAAAGCAAGACGAAGATATCGCAGCCGATTTTTTAAAAACAGATGTTGATGTGTTTATTGGTGGCGGTTCTGATTTTTTTATGAAAAGAGATGATCACAGAAACTTGGTTCAAGAACTTAAAGATAAAAACTATCAAGTAGCCTTTAGTATGGATGAGGCTGAATTGATAACTAATGGCAAACTGGCCGTATTCACCGCTGAAAACCACAACCCAGATTATACCAAACGAGGAAACATGCTAGAAGAAGCAACCTCTAAAGCAATTACAGTTCTGAAGAACCATGAAGGTGCTGGTTTTTTCTTGATGGTGGAAGGCAGTCAAATAGATTGGGGCGGCCATGCCAACGATGTTGGTTACATATGTGGTGAGGTACTCGATTTAGACAAAGCCATTGGGCAAGCGCTTAAGTTTGCTGT
>QKIO01000299.1 GCA_003251015.1 Bacteroidales bacterium | reverse complement strand
GGAAATTCATTTTATAATTTAACAGTGGATAATTCAGCTGGCGTTACGCTTGAAACACCTACTGAAGTAAAACGTGTTCTTAGTCTAAACAATGGAATTCTTAATGCCCAAGCAGGTAGCCTAACACTTACTTATTCAGAGGCTGCGGCTATTGTTGGTGGTGGTGCAAGCTCTTTTGTAGAAGGACCATTAAATAAATACATCAATCAAAACCAGGATTTTAATTTTCCTGTTGGTAAATCTGGGCGTTATGGCGTTGTTCAGTTGTTAAATACTAGTACTTATGGTTTGTGGACTGCAGAATACTACAATACAGGCATTAATCGTGACAACTTCACAGGTAATGTTAAGTTTATTTATAATGAGTATTGGAAAGTGAAAGGGCCAGACTTGGCTACCTCCAAAGTTAAAGTGCGTTGGGATGCAGAAACAGGTGTTCCATCGTCATCTGCTGAGCGTGCGAATTTAAGAATTGTGGAGCGTAAGACCGGCGGTTTCGTATGGAATGAAGTAGGTGGGCCGATAGCAGATGCTGTGGCCAACGGAACTATTACTTTGACAAATCCAACAACATACAATGCGTATACAGATGGAAATTATTTCTCTATTGGCTCTGTGGTGCTTAATACCACCAACTGGATTGGTTTAACCAACGATTGGAGTGTTGCTACGAATTGGAGTACTGGTGCGGTGCCTTCGGGCTCTACAGATGTGGTTATTCCTACTACGCCATCTGGTGGTGCTGGGTTTCCGGTGCTTAATGGTGGTACCTTATCGGTAAATAAACTAACCATACAAACAGGAGCGAAACTCACATTAAAACCAGGTACTCGTGCTAATCTAAATGATGTGACAACCATTGCAGGTACTGGTCAGTTAGTGATTGAGAACACAGTATCGCAACCTACGTCATTAATTAATTATAAACCGATATCAGGAAGTATTACCTCTAAATGGAATTATAATCAAATGCGTTTCTGGTACATTGGGTTTCCAGTAACACCTAGTTATAACGACTTTGTAAACAATCTGACCGTGTCTGGAACGCCTGTAAATAGTTTGTTTCAGCTAAATCATTGGACTGGCTCTGCATGGAATGTACTATCAAACACTATTGGGTTTAATGCAATCATGCGCGATTTGCAAGGTATTAATGTGTATCTAAAGGATGATGCTTCGGTTGCTTATACAGGTGCTTTGCACGATGGTGATTATACCATTCCTTTAACAAACGCTTGGTTGCTTGTTGGGAATCCTTACGCTGCTTATATTGATGTGGAACGTAGCGATGTTCAGTTTGGTTCGGCGCTTAAATCAACTTGGGTAACCACCACTTCTGGCTCGGAACGTGTGTTTGCTATTTATAATGTACAAACAGATTTAAGTGTCAATGGTGGTTCGCGTTACATTGCTCCGGGACAAGCATTCTGGGTAAGAAGTTATGAAGCGGGTATCTTTGGTATTAATAAAGGGGCTCGTTTGCACAGTGTTGGTAGTTTAAAATCTGCAACTCAAGATGAGTCTGATGTGTTACGCATGTCATTAACCAATAGCTTTGCAAGTGATGAGGCTGTTATTGCTTTCCGTTCTGTTGGTTCGTATAATAAGAGTAACATTGACTCAGAAAAACGTTATGATTCTGGATCAAAAGCACCTGCCTTGTATTCATTGAAGGGTAATGATGTCTTAGCCATTAGCATTATGCCTGATGCCAAAATCATGGATGAAATTCCATTAGGTATGGTTGTCACCTCTAAAACGCCAGCAGAGGTTGGTGGTGATGTAAATGTGGATTTTAACATCTCAAACATTGAGAGTTTTATGCCAGGAACACCTGTTTATTTAGTAGATAAGGAAACTGGAATAACACAGAATATGAGATCAGTACCAACGTATCGTTTTGTGTCTAAAGCAGGTACTTTCAACGATCGGTTTGTGCTTAAATTTCAAGGGATAGCTACAGATGTTAAAGAACTACTTGAAGATGAAACCGCTACTAGCGCAGGTATTGACATTACGGGTGTTGAAAATCGCGTTACGGTAAAAGTTAATTCCACCTTGTATCAACAACAAGTTGCGGTGAGGATTTATTCCGTATTAGGTGAGTTGATTGTGGCCGATTCGTTTGCTGGTTCAAGTAAAGAATACGTCTTGCCATCCACTTCTGGTCACTTTGTGGTGAGGGTGTTGTGCAAAAACGCTAATGGAGACCAGATCGATAAACGTGCTTTAGTACGAGTAGTCGAGTAGTCAATTAGTCTTTATAGTTTATATTAAAATAAAAAGCGAGATGGATTTCTAATTCATCTCGCTTTTTTAGTAGAAAGAAGCAGACGTATTGTCAAATTGTACAGATCCATAACCTCATTAAAAAACTAAAATAACATAGCATTTACTATTGGATAAATGGCAACTGTGATTTTGATTGCATCTATTCTTAATTGGAGCACTTTGGTGAAAAATAGGCTCAATGAAATGACTTTGATAGAAAAAATGCTCAATACAATAAATAGGCGGTTTATGTAAAGATTAAGCAGACCTAGAAGTGAAATTTAAATAAGGTATTGATAATACATAATGAAATATTGCTTGTTGCATACGCATAATGGGTAGAGAAATACGAATTAGATTCTAAAATTAATCTAGGTAATAATATGCTAATTAGTGCAATCTGATTTTGCATAACCGCATTTGAATACTAAGCATAATAGAAAGTTGGTTAATAAGTTGCAAACACAGTTTTGGCAAGATACGATATGACATGTTGAAGTTTTGATAACGATTTTTGGTCAAACGAAAATAGGTAGCAGGTTTAGCTAGTAGTTTCAGTTGACGTTTTATTCAAGCTTAGAAAACCATCTCAAGTATAAAAGAAGGAAAATTCAATTGCACTTTTTTTTATAAAAAGTAAATATAACACAAATGAGTTTGAGGTTAATAAACTGTCAAATTGGAGTTTGGATTGGTGTTGTGATATTGGGATTCTGCATTACACTAGATCCATAAGTCTTGGTTAAGGGCATTCAAGCTGAACGAAGTTGGCAGGCAAATGTATAACGTATAATGAAGAACTGGTTGTTAAACATCCAGTATATAACCATTATGTAAGGCCCATTTTTTTATTCTAAGTATGTTCAATGCCTGCCTCCAATCAACATAATTTGCCTATCTCAACAATTTAACGAACCTAAAAATAGTTGTTAAAATAAAAATTGTTTAGATATTTAACTGTTTTTGATAAAAAGTTAAGAAATAGTAGTTTGCTTGTAAGTAATAATAATAAAAATCCTAAATTCAAGTCTCAAAAATTCATTGGCACCAAATTGAAGCAATTTAATCTTTTAGTGTTTCTATTAATTTTTCAATAGAAAGATGAAGTTGTTCGCCAGAAAGCATGTTTTTTAGAGTATATTCACCTTCAGCTCTTTCTTTTTCACCTGTCAATACAACAAACGGAATGTTTTTTTTATTGGCGTAATTCATTTGCTTCTGAATTTTGGTTTCATCAGGAAAGAATTCTGCATTAATGCCAACTTCTCTTATTCTCTTTATAGCTGTTGTTGCATATAATTCATCTTCACCACCAAAATTGACAAACAACACCTTTGTGCGTACTCCATCATTTAGAGGAAACAGTTCGAGTTGATTCATGACATCATAGATGCGATCAGCTCCAAATGAAATGCCTACACCCGAAACATCTTTTAGTCCGAAAATCCCTGTTAAATCATCATATCGTCCACCACCTGTAATACTGCCAATAGCCACATCTTTGGCTTTCACCTCAAATATAGCGCCCGTATAATAGTTTAACCCGCGTGCGAGAGTAAGGTCTAGTTCAACTTCAAGTTTTAGATTTAAATGTTCACAATAGGCAAATACCTTTTCTAATTCAGCAATGCCTTTTAGTCCTATTTCTGAACTTGCAAGCGTTCCTTTTAATGAGGCTAGTTTCTCTGAGTTAGTGCCGCTTAGTAGAATAACTGGCTGAATCATATTTATGGCTTGCTCTGATAGGCCTTTAGCTGCTAGTTCCTCATTGACTTTTTCTAGTCCTATTTTATCCAACTTATCAATTGCTACCGTAATATCAACTATTTGGTCAGATGCTCCAATGATTTCAGCAATACCAGAGAGAATCTTTCGGTTGTTGATTTTAAGTGCCACATTTATGTTGAGGAGGTTGTATACTTCTTCAACCACTTGAATCAACTCTACTTCATTAAGCAACGAATTACTACCTACCACATCTACATCACATTGAAAAAATTCACGATAACGTCCCTTTTGTGGGCGGTCGGCACGCCACACAGGTTGTATTTGGTAACGTTTAAAAGGGAACGTGATGTCATTTTGATGTTGCACCACATAACGAGCAAAAGGTACTGTAAGGTCATAGCGAAGTCCTTTTTCACTAATCTGATTCATAACTCGATTCGACGCTTTCTCATCCAAAGCATTACTGTCCGCTTTTGAAAGGAAATCACCAGAATTTAGTATCTTGAAAAGTAGTTTATCACCTTCTTCACCGTATTTACCCATTAATGTGGAAAGATTTTCCATGGCTGGTGTTTCAATGGGTAAGTAGCCGTATTTTTGAAATACCTTTCGAACGGTATCAAATATGTAATTGCGTTTCACCATTTCTACGGGTGAAAAATCGCGAGTGCCTTTTGGAATGCTTGGTTTCTGTGCCATGGTATATCGTTGCTTTATAAAATCAAATTATGCGTGATGTAGAGTTTGCAAATTTAACAGCTTCTCAACTATTTTCATGCATTATACGGGGATATTAATTCAGATTCTAAATCTGTTGATGCCTTTAAAGCTTATTTATGTGTTTTCTTTTTACGAAAGTTAGTGTTAACTATTTTTTCGCTCTGTTGTTATAGTGCATAAAGGTTAGTTTTTGTTTTGTGCTAATTATTGTTATTAACCTCTGAAAAAGAGTGATTCGTCAAAACGGTGTGAAATTAAGTTAAATATTTATATTCTTTTTCTAACTTGCGCGTATTAGCGTCATACTTACTATTTTGTGACATGAAAAAGACGATATTAATTGTTGATGACATGAATTCGATTGTCTTGTTGCTAGTAGAAATACTAAAACAAGACTTCCCATCCTATGAATTTGTTACGGCAAACGATGGTGCAGAGGCTTGTAAATTGGCTGTAAAACACAGTCCTGTTCTTATTCTTATGGATTGGGAGATGCCTCACATGAATGGTGAAGCCGCTTTAATTCGTTTGAAAGGTCATAAGGCAACTTCCCATATACCAATTATTATTTTATCAGCAGGAGCGAGTGATGAAAGGTTAAGGAGTGCGTTAAATAATGGTGCTATAGATTTTATAAAAAAACCAATTGATGATATTGAACTTATTGCACGAGTTCAATCCGCGTTAAAACTTACCGATGCAATTTCTAAGTTACACGAAGAGCGAGATTTGTTAGAGATTGCAAACCAACAGAATATATCTATTTTGAATGCGATACTTCCTGCACAGATTCTTGATAAAATACAACGTTTTGGTTCTATGCCACCCAAAAATTATAAAAATTGCGCGGTTATTTTCATTGATCTAGTAGATTTTACTGAGAAATCTAGCCAAATGTCTCCTGCACGTTTGTTGCGAGAATTAAATGATTTGTTTACCAATTTTGATGCAATTATGCAGCAATATCAGTGTACTCGAATTAAAACAATTGGTGATGCCTATCTTGCGGTGTGTGGTCTTTTTGATGAAGATATAGATGTTAGTGAGTGCAGTCTCAACGCAGCCATTGAGATTAGAGAGTGTGTGAAGCAGCGCAATGAGCTTAATCAAATCAAGTGGGAATTGAGAATAGGGATTTATCATGGAGATGTGATAGGTAGTGCTGTTAGTACTTCAAATCTTTCGTTCGATGTGTTTGGCGAGACGGTGAATATGGCCTCGCGTTTTGAGTACATGTGTGATCCTATGCAGATCAATGTGTCCGAAACTATCTTTAACAATTTACGTGATAGATATAAATTTGTAGCCCGCACATCTCGCCTAGTTAAAGGTAAGGGGGTTACGCCTATGTATTATTATCACAAGCTATTGGTAAATAAAGAAAAACAGGAGAGTGAAAGCCTTGAAGCTCAAATCACCCTCCCGATGTTTAGTTAACTTAAGCTAACTATTTAATCAGTTTTTTGTATTTTATTCTATGTGGACCAGTATCACCTAGTCTTCGCTTTTTGTTTTCCTCATAGTCAGAATAGGAACCTTCGAAATAGTAAATTTTAGAATCGCCTTCAAATGCTAAGATGTGTGTTGCAATACGATCTAGAAACCACCTATCATGCGATATTACGACTGCACAGCCCGCGAAGTCCTCTAGTCCTTCTTCCAATGCTCGTAGAGTGTTTACGTCAATGTCGTTAGTTGGCTCATCTAATAATAATACGTTACCTTCTTCCTTAAGTGCCATGGCTAAATGTAGCCTATTTCGCTCTCCTCCTGAAAGGGTCTCACATTTCTTTTGTTGATCAGCACCTGCAAAGTTGAATCGTGATAGATAGGCTCTGCTATTGATCTCACGTCCTCCCAGTTTGATGGTTTCTGCACCGTTAGAAACCACTTGGTACACCGTTTCAGATGGAATAATGTCATCGTGAGACTGGTCAACATAAGCCACCTTTACCGTTTCACCAACTTCAAAACTACCAGCATCCGCTTTTTCTAGGTTCATTATCATTCGAAATAGAGTTGTTTTACCAGCTCCATTTGGTCCTATTACGCCGACAATGCCATTTTTAGGTAATAAAAACTCAAGATTTTCAAACAATAATTTCTGGTCATAAGCCTTTGATACCCCATGCGCTTCTATCACTTTATCACCTAGTCGAGGTCCATTGGGGATAAATATTTCTAGTTTTTCTTCTTTCTCCTTAACTCCTTCTTTTAATAAGTTTTCATAAGCACCTAAGCGAGCTTTTGATTTAGCTTGACGCGCTTTGGGAGCCATACGAACCCATTCTAATTCGCGCTCTAGAGTTTTTCTTCGTTTACTTACTTGTTTTTCTTCTGTAGCCATTCGTTTGGTTTTCTGGTCCAACCACGACGAGTAATTACCCTGCCATGGAATACCTTCTCCACGATCAAGTTCAAGTATCCAACCAGCTACATTATCTAAAAAGTAACGGTCATGAGTAATGCCGATCACCGTACCTTTATATTGTTGTAAATGTTGTTCTAGCCACTGTACCGACTCTGCATCTAAATGGTTTGTTGGTTCATCGAGTAATAGAATGTCTGGTTCTTGAAGTAATAAACGACATAAAGCGACTCTACGACGTTCTCCTCCTGAAAGTACAGAGATCTTCTGATCTTCATCTGGACAGCGAAGTGCATCCATCGCACGTTCTAATTTAGTATCTAGATTCCAAGCATCATATTGATCTATTTTTTCTTGAAGACGGGCTTGCTCGTCCATTAAAGCCTCCATTTTATCTGGGTTCTCTAATATTTCTGGATCACCAAATTTTTCATTAACAGCCTCATAAGCTTTTAGGGTGTCAACAACATCTTGAACGCCTTCTTCTACAACCTGGCGAACTGTTTTGTTGTTGTCCAATTTCGGTTCTTGCTCTAAATATCCGACAGAATAACCAGGAGCGAAAACCACATCTCCTTCATAATTCTTTTCAACTCCAGCAATGATTTTTAATAAGGTTGACTTTCCAGAGCCATTTAAACCTATAATTCCAATTTTAGCGCCGTAAAAGAAGGATAGGTAAATGTTATTTAACACCTTTTTTTGTGGGGGAAACGTTTTCGTAACCCCCACCATGCTAAAAATAATTTTTTTATCGTCTGACATAATTTATTTAGTGAATTTTGTTTATTTCATTGAAGCTAATCGTTTTAAGTCCTTCTCTAGTAGTGCATCAGGACTGCTTTTTGATACCATATGGTAATCAAAATAATAGAACTTAGAATCAGCTGCGCCAATCAATATCTTGTAGCATCTGGCTTTGTATTTTGTCCCTTCTGGCCCTACTTTGTGCAAAAATACTACATTTTCGTCCTTGCGCTCTATGGCTGCTGTAACCTCTTCTTGAGTTGCAATTTTTACATCATGTGGATAGATGCGCTGGATACTTTGTTGCGAATTATATTTAGGATCAATATCCTCTTTTACAAGCATGAGTGTTTTATTCTTTAGGCTTTGTATATTTTTGTTGTAATACTTAAAAACATTCTCTTTAATTAGTTCGGGATTATCTATCATCAAGTGCACGTGATCTTGAATAAAACGGACGAAAGCTTCCATTTTGTAGGCGTAACTATCGTCCTCAACTCTTAAGTAAGACAATGGTAGGGAACATAAATCAGGTAAGTCAGTAACATTGCGGTCTGATTTGCCTAGTAGTAAACTTAAGAAGTTGTAACGAGCCTTTGTGTTGTCGGCATCAAATGTTACAACGGTAGAAACTAAAAACGAATAAGAAGGGTCGTTCTTTTTAAGTTCGAACTCTTGGTCGTTAATGAATTCAAATTCAGTTAGTGTCCATACCTTCTTCATCACTTCTTTAATCTTAAAATTAAAGTCACTCATTGGATTTACATCCATCACAACAAGTGTTTTTGTTTTTAAAAAGGCATCGTAATCTGCCTTGGTAGGAACATGATCTCCTGCTTGGCTTTGTATAACCATCATTACGCTAAATGCAAATAATAAAATCTTTTTCATTTTTTCTTATTTATAGGTGATTTCTTGATGTTTTTAGTTCTTTTTTTTAGTGTTTTGTCACAATTGACGAGTCTAAAAAATGTTGCTCAAATTAATGGAATAATTAAACATAGCAAATAATGTTTAACGATTTTTATTAATCTATATTTGATTAAAAGTTAAAACATTTTTTTCTTTTTCGAAAGTCCTGGTTGTATACTAGTTAAGGATGTTGCTTTGGATTGTTTTTAATGATAGATGTAGACGAGAATAGTTTTGGTTTAATTTTTTTTAAAATGCGACCTGCATCTCTGTTCTTTATATACTTTTTTTAGTATCTTAACTTAAAATTATTTAGAAAACATATATGAATATTTTCATTTCATTTTTAAGGCTGTTTGTCTTTGAACAAGAGGAAAAGTTAGAGATAGAAGCCCAGAATAAGGGGCTTATTTCTAATTTGTTTAACTTCTTTGTTTTTCTAATTGTGTTTATTGAAGGTGTTTATTCTCTATTATTGGAGAAAACAATCTTTGCCGTTCCGCTATTGTTCTTTAGCTTAGCCTTTGCATTTCATTTCTTGTATTTAGGTCGTAGATATCAATCCCAAGCCATTCGCAATACCATGTTAACGTTTGTGTTGTTAGTGATGATCTTTTTTATTGTGTTTGGGTGTAATTCAGGGCTTAGTATTGTTTGGGTGGCTCTTTTTCCTTCGTATGTGTTATTTATATATGGAAAGCATGTAGGTACGGTTATTTCGTTAACTTTTTTTGGTTTTATACTATTGGCATTGTTTGTGTTTTTACCATATGTGCCTTATTCAGCAACCTATACATTGGAGCAAAATATTTTATTCTCCATTTTTTATTTTGTAGTTTTTTTATTGGCATATAGCATTAATCATGTGTCTTCTGAGATTATACTTTACAAGGAGCGTAATATGCTCGATTCTAAAAATGTTAGCAAAACTCAAGAAGAGCTTATATCTAAATTATCACATCAAATACGTACTCCTTTAAGTAATATTACAGGTATTATCGATATTCTTGAAAAAACAAATTTGAGTGAAGAGCAGCGTGATTACATCAATACAATACATGCATCATCTAATAATTTAGTAAGTGTAGTGAACTCTATTGTTGCTGTCTCCAAAACCACCTTTAATCAGGCGCCCGAAGAGGAGATTAGTTTTAATATCTATGCTACATTAAATAATACCATCAAATTATTCCAAGATAATCAAGGAAAAAAGAAATTTAACATCTCACTTTCTGCTGATATACCCTCGGTTATAATTGGAAATAGCATTAAATCAAAACAAATATTCCTTAACCTACTTAATAGCATTATTAAATATGGTAAGGAAGAGCTTACAACCATTACTATTGAAGTAAGTCGTAAAGAGTCGATGCCTGGATATGCAAATCTTAAATTTAGGATTATTAGTAATACTGATATTCCTCTTCAAAAAGATGATTTGGCAAGACGTGATTCTCATTCTTCTGATATAATTCATCTAAATACAGCTAAGTATGTAAGTCTTTTAGATTTAGGAATGACTCAGAAATTAATAGAGATGGATGGTAATTCCATCACTATATCATCAGACTCGATGAATACTACCATTGAATTTACAGCTAGTTATAAAGAAAGTACAAAAAGCCAGTCTGTAGCAAGTATACGTGAGGTGTTAAAGCCGGTAAAAGAGGTTCATAAGGTAAAGGTTGATTTGCAAAATGCGAATATTCTGTTGGTTGAAGATAACTTTAGTAATCAACAGATTATTATTCTGTATATTAAAAATGAGGTGATGAAAATTGATGTGGCCTTTAATGGAAAAGAGGCCCTAGATAAATTTGGAAAGGCAAAGTATGATTTGATACTTATGGATGTGCAAATGCCAATTATGGATGGATTTAAAGCGACTCAAAAAATTAGAGAGCTTGAGAAAAGTACTGGAACTCATACTCCGATCATCGCTGTCACCGCAAATGCGTTCCCTGAGGATAAAGAGCGTTGTTTGGCCTCAGGAATGGATGACTATATTAGTAAGCCATTTCAACCAGAAGATTTAATAAATAAAATAAAAAAACATTTAAGTTCATAATGAGTAGGTGTTGTTAAAAGTAAAGAGCAGACAGCCACTTTTAGTTGCATTGTCTGCTCTTTATTTTTAGTGTCGTTTACTCTTAAAAAAATCGAGCACTAGTTTTTTACATTCGTCTACCATCAGACCATTGGTGATTTTAGTTTTGGGGTGTAAAAGAGTTGGGGTGTAACGAGCAAATCCTCTTTTTTCATCACTGGCACCATATACTAAATTACCCAGTTGTGCCCAATGAAGTGCTCCGGCACACATCACACATGGTTCAAGTGTTACATATAAGGTACATTCGTTAAGGTATTTTCCGCCTAAATAGTCAGCTGCAGAAGTGACGGCTAGCATTTCTGCATGGGCGGTTACGTCATTTAGTGTTTCTGTTAGGTTGTGGGCGCGAGCGATAATTTGATTATTGCAAACGACAATAGCACCTACAGGGACTTCATTTTTTTCGTGTGCTTTCTTCGCCTCGTTTAAGGCTTGCTGCATAAAGTATTGGTCTGAGAAATTGATTTCACTCATTTTTTACTGTTTCGGAGGTCAATAATCTTATTATTGCTATTTTCTTATTAATTTCGCAAAGATAAATTATAACGTATCAATAGTTAGTTTTTAACAGTAATATCGTTGCTTTTAATCATAAGCATACGATAAAAAGAATATACAATGTACAGAACTCATACTTGCGGAGAATTAAGGGTAAATCATGTAAACCAAACAGTTACTTTGAGTGGCTGGGTGCAAAAAGTAAGAAACTTAGGTGGAATGACCTTTGTCGATCTTAGAGATCGTTATGGTATTACACAGTTGGTTTTTAACGAAGAAACCCATAAAGAACTCTGTGCTCAAGCCAATGGTTTAGGACGTGAGTACGTGATACAAGCTCTTGGTACGGTAGCTGAACGTAGTAATAAAAACGCTAAAATTGGAACTGGGGAAATTGAAATACTTGTTGAGAAGTTAACCTTGATTAATGCCTCAGAAGTACCTCCGTTTACTATTGAAGACGATACCGATGGAGGTGATGAGTTGCGAATGAAATATCGTTATCTAGATCTTCGTCGTTCTCCAGTTCGTGAAAATCTTATTTTGCGTCATAAAATGGGCTTCGAAGTTCGAAGTTACTTAAATAGTCAAAATTTTATTGAAACAGAAACCCCTGTTTTGATAAAATCAACACCCGAAGGAGCACGTGATTTTGTGGTGCCTTCACGCATGAATCCTGGCCAGTTTTATGCCTTACCTCAATCGCCACAGGTGTTTAAGCAACTTTTGATGGTAGCTGGTTTTGATCGTTATTTCCAAATTGTTAAGTGTTTTAGAGATGAAGATTTAAGAGCTGATAGACAACCTGAATTTACGCAAATAGATTGCGAAATGGCCTTTGTAGAGCAAGATGATATTTTGAACACTTTCGAAGGAATGACCAAACATCTGTTTAAAACGATCAAAGGGGTTGATATGGTGGATACCTTCCCTCGTTTGACTTATGCGGATGCGATGAAGTATTATGGTTGTGACAAACCCGATACGCGTTTTGGAATGAAATTCGTTGACCTGACGAGTGATGTGCGTAATTCTGGATTTAAGTTATTTGACGAAGCCGAATATGTGGGTGCTATCAATGCAGAAGATTGCGCAAGTTACACTCGTAAGCAATTAGATCAGTTGACCGATTTTGTTAAAAAACCGCAAATAGGAGCAGGTGGCTTGATATACATTCGTTACAATGCGGATGGGTCTGCTAAATCATCAGTAGATAAGTTCTTTACTGAGCCTCAGCTTCTAGAGATAGGTAAAAAAATGAATGCGAAAGCTGATGATTTGGTGTTGATTTTAGCTGGAGGGTTAGATAAGACTTTAAATGCTCTTAGTGCCTTGCGTTTAGAGATGGGAACTCAATTAGGTTTGCGTAATCCAAATGTGTTTTCACCGCTTTGGGTGGTTGATTTTCCATTGTTAGAGTGGGATGAGGCTACCCAACGATTTTATGCTATGCATCACCCATTTACATCGCCACGCATCGAAGATGTAGCGCTTTTAGATACAGACCCAGGTAAAGTAAGAGCTAATGCCTATGATTTAGTTATTAATGGTGTTGAAATAGGCGGTGGATCTATTCGTATTTTCCATGACGATTTGCAGCAAAAAATGTTTAAGATACTTGGATTCACAGAAGAAGAGGCCGAAGCTCAATTTGGATTTTTAATGAATGCCTTTAAATATGGTGCACCACCACATGGCGGTGTCGCTTTTGGTTTCGACCGTTTGGCTGCCATGTTTGCAGGTATTGAATCTATTAGAGATGTAATAGCCTTCCCTAAAAATAATTCGGGACGTGATGTGATGATAGATTCTCCATCGCCCATTCATAACGATCAATTAAAAGAGTTAAATATAGCTCTTACAGCTCCTAAAAAGTGAGGGGTGATACATAACAAAAGAGGCTGTCTAAGTAATTAGACAGCCTCTTTTGTTATGTTGTATTGTTTAGTCCTGATAAACGTTTTTTACCGGATTAGCGTACATCTCAAATAGTGCTTTTTTTAAGAAGTCTTTGTCCCCTTCAATTCTCGAAAGATGTTCTTCTATATAGTTCAAGAAGGTTGTTTTTTCCTCGTTTGAGTATTTTTCGGCGTATTTTGATGAGTTTTTGTATATGTCGCTAGCGATGAAGTTACCAGGCCATAATTTATAGTTGATATGAATTTGCTCATCAATCATTTCTGCAATGCCTTGGAGTTGGTCGTTCTTAGGTAATTCGCCTAGATGGGATAGTTTGTCAATTGTAATAACATCCCCAAAGGCAAAGTGAACACGCCCTTTACGTCCTTGCATGCCAGTAGCCATGTGTTTTAAATCGTCGGCTTGTGATTTTTTGTATTCGGGTTTATCCCTCTTATGTTGAAACTCCAATGCTTTTAAATAATCACAGGGGTCGTATTCGTATGATATGGATAATGGCACAATGTTAAAGTCTGCAAAGTTTTGAAGTACATCCTTTGATCCGCTGATGTTTAACATCTTAAGTAAACTTACTTGTGTTTTGTCATCTCCATCTTTCGAGCGTCCTTCACGTTGAGCCAACCAAATACTTTGTCCTCGTTGAGTGAGGGTCGTGCGTATGTAATTCGACAAACGACTAGAGCTTTCTAGCATCTGACGAACAGGTAAATTACGTTGTACAATAAATGATTTGTTGAGTTTTACTAGATCCGTAATCCATGGATGAATCAATAAGTTGTCGCCAATGGCAATTTCTGTTGTTTCAAAACCATTGCTTATGCTCAGGGTATTCAAAAATGCAGAATCTAACACAATATCTCTATGGTTAGATATAAATAGATATGGTTTATTTTTATCTAATTTATCTAACCCAGATGTTGATAGTCCTTTTGTGGTGTTTTTGATAATGCCCATCACAAAAGGATAAATAATCTCAGATTGAAATTGTTTAATAGATGTTAAGCTAAGCAATTTCTGAAATAATTGTTCGGTACTGATATCAGGGAACAAAAACTTAGTAAGATTGATAAATGCAGCCTCTTTTTCAAGCCTTTTTATGGCCTCGTGAACCTCATTGTCGTTAAAGGGACGAATTATGTCAAATTGTGTGTCTGTTACCATTTTTAATGTTTATTTAAACAAAAGTAACTCATTCTATTTTGTTTATGAAATATTAAAATGAAATTAGTGCTGTTGTTTGCTTATTGTTTTTATACATTATTGTTTAAATTACATAAAAATGAACGAGTTTGAATGTTTTTTTTAAGTCAAAGTGTTGATTTATAGGGAGGATGCTTTCTGTTGATACAATTCGGTATTTGTGTTGTGCTTTTGATCTTTTTTTATAATTTTAACGCTTATTGAGTAATTTGTGGAAAGTCAATGATTTTTTTGATTTTACAAAGATACCACCGAGTTTAAATGCAACTAATTATATAACCATATGAAACGCGTATTAATTCCCGTCGATTTTTCAATAGCTTCTGTAAATGCCTTAATTTATGGAATTGAAATGGCCAATCATTTAAAAGCAAATGTAAGGGTCATGCATGTTAATACAGGTGCGCATTATGCGCCTTCATTTGCGAAAGAGCGAGTGGAGATGCAACTAATTGGTCAAGCTCAGGTTTGGATGGAAGAATTAATGAAGGAATATAGTGCTTCGTATAAGGTTGAAGGTGGTAATTTTGACTATAAAATACGAGAAGGTAATGTGGTGAACGAAATAACCAACCAAGCTAAATATGACGATTCTAGTTTAATCGTGGTTGGTTCGCATGGTGCGTCTGGTTTTGAATCACGTATTATTGGTAGTAATGCCTATCGCTTGGTGTCTAACTCTCCATGCCCTGTTATTGTTATCAATAAAAATATGGAGTGGACTGGAGGGATAAAAAGTATTGTAGTGCCTATCGATTATTCAAAGTCAAGTCGTCGTAAAATTCCAATTGTTACTGGTATAGCAAAGTTATTCAATGCTAAAGTGTATTTGGTAGGGTTAAAAGAATCTAATATTCTTTATATTTTGAACAAAATAGGTTTGTTTAACAAACAAGTAGAAGGATTTATTCGCAAAAATGCAGGGGTTGAAGTTGAAACAACTATCATTTCTGGTAAAAACTTAGTTGAGCAATTAGTTGATTTTTCGGTGCAAGTAGATGCCGATTTAGTAACAATGCACATTAATCATTCGCCAAATCCATTTATTAAATTGTTTAAGCCTTTTTCAAATGAATTAATTAATAGTTCGGTGAAACCTGTTTTAGCTATTCCTACAAAAGATTAATAGTTTGTATATCTTTGTAGGCAATAAAAGGAGATTTTATATGAAGTATTGTTTATGGTTGTTTTTAGTAGTGTCTTCTATATGGACACAGGCACAAACCAGCCAAACATCAACTAATGAAGTGGTAAAAGGCTTACAAGAATCAAAAGTCAATCAAGGTAAAATTGTTATTTTTCAGGATTACGGGATTGATTATTTGTTAGATACGCAATTGAATGCTAATAAACAGAGTTCTGGTTTTGAGGGCTTTCGTGTTCAGATATATAAAGGTTCTGGCCCCGCGGGAAAAAAAGGAGCTTTAGAAGCAAAGTCGACTTTTTTGTCGGTGTATCCCAATATGTCTGTTTATTTAGAGTACTCACCGCCATTTTGGAGGGTTAAAGCAGGCGATTTTAGAAATAAGTACGAAGCAGTTGCTCTTCAAGAACGGATTAAAAATCTTTTTCCAAGTTGTTATGTGGTTAAAGATCCGTCTGTTAATATGAGTAAGTTAAAATAGGATTTTATACAAAGCCGGCTTTTGCCGGCTTTGTTGTTTATAATTAGATATTGGTTGGGTGTTTTGAAAAAATAGAAATAAATTTGCACCAAATAAATATAGGTATCAAGATGAGTGAGCAGATTAAGCACGAGTGTGGAATTGTATTAATTCGATTGTTAAAACCTCTCGAATATTATCAAAAGAAATATGGTACTTGGAGGTATGGCTTAAATAAGTTGTATCTATTGATGGAGAAACAACACAATCGTGGACAAGATGGAGCAGGAGCTGTTAACTTAAAGATAGACCAACCAGCTGGGAAACAATATTTCTCAAGACATCGATCTAATTCGGCCAATCCTATTAAAGATGTCTTTGCTCAAATCAATGCGTCTTTCGTAAAGTTGCAAGATAATAATCCTGAACTACTCAATGATCCTGTGTATGCTAAAGAAAATTTGCCTTTTGCCGGCGAATTATATTTGGGTCATTTACGTTATGGTACTTTCGGTAATAATAGCATCGAATTTGTGCACCCTGTCATGCGTGAAAATAATTGGCGCTCGCGAAACCTTGTGATGGCAGGAAACTTTAACCTAACCAATGTGGATGAGATTTTTCAGTCTTTATTTGACCTAGGTCAGCATCCAAAAGATTATACCGATACGGTTACAATTCTTGAAAATGTAGGGCATTTCTTAGATGAAGAAAATCAAATGCTTTTTAAGAAATATAAAAATGAAGGTCAAAATAATCGTCAAATTACAGCAAGTATTGAAGACGATCTTAATATAAAAGCAATACTTGAGCGCTCTAGTCGCCGTTGGGATGGTGGGTATGCTATTGCTGGGGTTATTGGACATGGCGATTCATTTGTGGCTCGTGATCCATGGGGTATTCGTCCTGCCTGTTATTATATGGATGATGAGATTGTAGTTGTGGCATCAGAAAGGCCAGTTATACAGACGGCTATGAATGTTCGTTCGGTGCAGATAAAAGAAATCCAACCTGGGCATGCGCTTATAATCAAAAAGAACGGTACGGTAACAGAAGAGTTAATACGAGTGCCGCAAGAGCGTAAGTCGTGTTCTTTTGAACGTATCTATTTCTCGCGTGGTAGCGATCGTGATATCTATACAGAACGTAAGCAATTAGGTTTTTTGTTGGCTAAGCCAATTCTTGAGAAGGTAGCTTTTGACCTGGAGCATACTGTGTTTTCATACATTCCAAACACTGCAGAAACTGCCTTTTTTGGGATGATGGAGGGTGTTAGGCATGAGATGAATAGCATCAAGAAAAAACATATTCTAGATTTAGGAGCTAATATCACGTCTGAAAAATTAGATGAGATACTAAAGTTTGAACCTCGAGTAGAAAAAATAGCCATCAAGGATGTGAAAATGCGTACGTTCATTGCGGATGATAGCACTCGTGACGATTTGGTAGCGCATGTTTATGATGTGACTTATGGTATTGTTAAAAATACGGTGGATACCCTGGTTATTATTGATGATTCGATAGTGCGCGGTACAACACTTAAAAGAAGCATCTTAAAAATATTAGACCGCCTTCATCCTAAAAAGATTATTGTGGTTTCATCGGCTCCTCAAATTCGTTATCCCGACTGTTATGGCATTGATATGGCTAAGCTGGGAGACTTTTGTGCCTTTGCAGCGGCTATTGAGTTGTTGAAAGATAGAGGTCAGCAAAGTTTGATCGATGATGTTTACAAGCGTTGTAAAGAGCAACAAAACTTGCCTAAAGAGGAAATCGTTAATTATGTGAAGGATATTTACAAGAGCTTTACGACAGAAGAGATTTCGGACAAAATTGCCAAAATGTTAACTCCAAAAGATATTGATGCAGAAGTGGAGTTGGTTTATCAATCTGTTGAAAACTTGCATGCTGCTTGTCCAAATGATTTGGGAGATTGGTACTTTACTGGTAATTATCCTACCCCAGGAGGTAATAAAGTAGTAAATACATCCTTTATCAATTTTGTGGAAGGTAATAGTGGTCGTTCATACTAAGAACTACCTACTTGATTACAAAAAAAAGACATCCTTGTGATGTCTTTTTTTTGTAATTAGTTACTTGAGCATGTCTAATCCTGTTTTTAGATAACTGTACGTCTCTGTTGGATGATGGTTTATTTTGTATTTACTTCTTTGGTGGCCTAGCCTAACGATGATGGCGTTTTTCTCTGGTATCACAAAAATATACTGTCCAAGAATGCCTCGTGCGTATGGTATTTTTAAATTATTGTACTTAATAAGCCACCATTGTTGGCCATAAAAATCTACCACTTCGCCAGTTTTAGCATCTTTTAAATGTAGCGACGAAATACTCGTTGATTCTGCAATGTAAGCCTCTGGTATAAGTTGTTTGCCACGCCACCATCCCTTGTGTAATATTAATTCGCCCAACAGAGCAAAGTCACGTGCGTTGCTGTTAAAGCAGCAGTAAGCTTTTTCGGTGCCATCTTTTTTATCTAGTGACCATAATGCTTGTGCGTGAGCTCCTAATGGTTGCCACAGCTTCTCCGACGCATATTGACTTAACGTCTTTTTGGTTGCTATTTTCAGCACTTCGGCTAGCAACTGGGTGTCCCCACTTTTATATTCAAATAGTTCTCCAGGAGTTGATGTAATGTCTAATTCATTCACTAACTCGGAGAGGTTATTGCCATAATAAGCTTTTGTTGTGAGTGATAATGGACTGGTATAACTCTCATCCCAATTAGAACCGCTACTCATGGTTAATAAATGGCGAATGGTGAGTTCTTTGTTTTTTCCTTTCTTAAAATGAGGTATAAAATCGCCCACCTTCTGGTCTGCCGATGTAATAAACCCATCTTCGATGGCAGCTCCTATTAATAAACCAACGATGCTTTTAGCCATTGAGAAGGAGTTGGTGATTGATTCGTTGTTGTAGTTATCCCAATATTCTTCGTATAATATGCTATCGTTTTGAATCACTAAAAAAGCAATGGTTTGATAGTATTCTAGAGTGTCACGTTCGTTTTGCGGTATTCTATTCGTATTGTAGCGAGAGTGTATAGGCCATGTATAAACGTCATCACTATTAGCAACCGTTCTATTATCAAAGATGGAGTAGTCCTCAATGCCCGGGTACCAATAAGTTAATGCCATGCGTAAATGATGAGGCAGTAGAAACCAAGTTGCTATTAAACCTAAAAATAGAAGACTTAGGAATTTTTTCGTTTTACTCGTCTTTTTGTACATGCTTATTTGGTTTTAGACCTCCAGTTTGTTTATTCTCCCTCAGGACTCCACTCTCTTATGTGAATTAGATCAGGAAATGCCTCTTGTTTATAAATTGATTTACCACTTATTGTGCGAAGGCATTCTTGAATAGCTTCAGGTATGCTTGGGTGAGGGTAAAATATTTTTAAAACTTCTTCCACACTATTGCCTTGATTGATAAGGTGAGCTACCGAAACAATAAACGCTGATGCTTGTGGACCTGCAGCACGCATACCTAGAATACGAGGCTGCTCATCGGCACTTACCAAAATCTTTACAAAACCATTGGTGTTGCGCATGGCAATAGCTCTGTTTACAAGTGCATTAGAGTAGTATGCTGCTGTGTAGGCTATTTTATTGCGTTGCAAGGCTTTTTCGTTGGCACCCACCGCAGCTAGCTCAGGTTTGAAAAACATTAGGGTGGACATGTGCGAATAGTCCAAGGGATATAGCGGTTTATCTGCAATTTTCTCGGCAGCCAATCGACCTTGAAATTCGGCTACACTATATAACTGAGTGTGACCTGATATGTCACCAGCTGCGTAGATATGGCAATGCTGAGGACTATCTTCTAATAAACAGTCATCTTGAATCGGTAAAGTACCTCTATTGCTAATGTTGATGCCAAGTTTTTCTAAGCCTAAGTTCTTTGTATTTGGTACACGACCAATGGCTACCAGTGCCACATCCACTTCAATTACTTTGCTGTGCCCATCTTCATAGTCTAAAACCACTTCTAGGTGGGTGGGGTGTTTACGAATGGTGCGTAGCGTAGCCGTGTAATGAATTTTTACACCATTTTTTTCTAAGTTAGATGATACAAAATCACTCACATCATCATCTTCAACAGGCAAAACTCGATTTGTCCGGTCTAGGAGATGTACTTCTGTTTGACCAAAATTTGAAAAGATAAAAGCAAATTCACAACCAATTATACCCGAACCGATGATTAACATGCGTTGTGGAAATTCCTTTAGGTTTAAAACACCTTCTGAATTGAGAATGCGTTGGTTATCTATTTCTAAGCCGGGGGCTTCGCGTGGACTAGAGCCCGTGGCAATTATAAAATGATCTCCAGTAATTGTTTTTGTTTCTGTGTCTAACTTTATTTCCACCGTTTTGGTATCGATAAAGGATGCCATTCCCCATTCAAGGGTTATAGAGCCCTTTTTACTTCTTTCAGGAGAGAAGGTCTCTATTTGACTCAACATCTGGTATTGCTTTTCTTTAGCAGCACGAATTACTGTTTGTTTTACTTCCGAAAAACTCACGGTTAAAGCACCACAACGGTATCCTCTGTCGGTACGAGCGGCCACAGCATAATCCATTGATAATTCGTACATGGTTTTGGAGGTTAATGCCCCGTGCATAATGCCAGCACCACCTAGGTGTTTGCCTTCAATGATACAAACGTGTTTTCCAAAATCTAAAGCGCGCATAGCGGCAGAGAAACCTGCAGGGCCACTGCCAATAATAACTATATCGTAATTTTTAATCATTTCGTAAGCGTCTATAAAAGTAAAAAGAGTTACAACCTCGGTTGTAACTCTTTTATAATGTAATTTGTTTTACTCTGTTGGTTTATTTGGCTGGTAAGTCGAAACGTGTCGGCTTACTTTCTGTTTGTACAGCTCGCTTATGGTAAGTATGATGCCTGTCTCCTCCACGTCACCAAATCGGTCGTTTATAGCGGTTCCGAATGTTTTCATCGATGGCGATAGGTTCATATAAGCATTGATAAGTGGCGGAATATTTTCATTATATTCTCTAACTCGTTTGCCAAGAATTTTATAGTCTTCTTCGTAGGTTTGTCCACAGAAAATACGTTCCAAATCTTGGTCGGTAAGTGCTATTTCAACAGGTTGATGAGGATAAACTAATTTTTCTTTATCTCTGAAATGCTTGCGCATAAAACCAAGGATTAAATCACGAGCTTCTACATTAAAGTTGGTGTACATGGTTACTTTGCCAAAAAAGTATTTCATTTCTGGGTGATTGATAACCAAGGCTCCTAATCCATCCCATAGATTATCAAGAGCATATAGCGATTTGGCGCCAGCCTTACTTGATTGATAGATGGGTTGTACAAAAGAACGTCCTAATTCAATAGTGTGAGGTAAGTATTCGTTGATAAACTTATCGGTAAAATTAAACATACGCGATGTGGCCAAAATAACTTTGCCATCTTTATCGCGTGGTAAATTATTACCCATCAGATAACGGTAACCACCTAATATTTCTTTTTTATCGGGATCCCAAACAATAATTTGACGGTAAGGAATAGGTGCCACATCGTAATCGTCAATGTCAATTGAGTTGCCCGTTCCACCGCCTGCTTGACGAAAAGATATTTCTCTAAGTCGACCAACTTCTCTCATGAGTGCCGGAGCTTCGTGAGCTGAAAAATCGTAAATTCTATTGTCACCTTTGTTTGTGTTACGCACAAAAGTGTTTTCGTTTAGTTCCGATTCTAGTTCTTGTCTCGATACCGGGGGTATAATCTCTTCTATTTTCATGTTCTACAAAAACATATTTTTGAAGTGCAAATTTAATCTAATTTTGCTAAGGCGTAGGTTTGTTCTTTTATTTTTTGCGCCCATTCTTCTGCTGAATGGTCTTTTTTTAATTCTTGCCAAGGAATGGCTTTGCCAAAACGAATTTCTAAGACAGTGCCTTTTTGTTTAATCAGCTCATCCACAAGGAATAACATCTCTATGTTGGCTTTGATGCCTAGGCGCTTTCTCCAATTCGACAAGTTGTAGAAAAAATTCGAATTTTGACTTGAAATATGCACTGGAATCACATCGCGTTGGTGAGTGATGGCTTTTTTTACAAAGTTCTTTTTCCAATCTAAATCCCTCACCACTCCTTTAGTCTTACGAGATACTAAGCCAGCAGGAAACATAAGTATTTGTGCGTCACTTCTGTAGGCTTCTTCGGTGAGTTGAGCTGCTTCGCGTGTGTGACCGCCAAATTTATTTACAGGTAGGAATATCGATTTCAAGTTTTTGACATTCATCAGCAGGTCGTTAACCGGAAATTTAAGATTAGTGTGATAACGACCTACTGCACCAACAAGAGCCATGCCGTCTAATCCACCAAGTGGATGATTAGCTGCAAAAATATAACGACCCTGGCGGGGGATGTTTTCTTCGCCAATAATGACATACTTATCTATGTATGTATCAACTATTGAGTTGGCGTAATCGATGCCGCTTAGGTGATTGTTTGTGGTAATGAACTTATTTATCTCCTTTTCGTGCGTAATGTATTTGATGAGTCGAATGATAAAGTTGGGAATGAGTCGAGCTACTTTTGGATTTTTATCGTGTAGTAATTTTTCTACATTCATTAACTGGGTTTGTGTGTCCATATCTTTCATCATCACTGCTTTATTAACAATACTTTATTTACTTGTTGATTGCAAAGATTGCCATTTTTAGTTAAAACTCATTGCAAAATTGTTTGAGATGGCAAAAGTTTTCAACAGGTGAGTTAAAGTGGTTGGAAGTGGTTGGAAGTGGTTTTATTTTTATCTACTTTTACGGCAGTATTTTAAGATATGTAATGATCACATTTATAGGCGATTTTGTGTGCAAGCCCGATGCAAAGGGGCGAATTGTACTGCCAGCTCACTTCAAGAAAATGATGGGAGCAGCTGGTCAGGACGGTTTTGTTGTGCGCAAATCGTTGTTTGATGATTGTCTTGATTTAATACCACAGAGCGAATGGCAGAAAGAGGTGGAGGTGCTCGAGAGTCAATTAAATAGTTTCAAGCAGAAAGATAAACGCCTTAAGCGTGCGTTGTATCGCTCCACGGCTGAGGTGTCGCTAGATGCTAATGGTCGATTTCTAATACCAAAACGTTTGTTGGATTTAATAGGCGTTGAAGGTGATGTTATGTTGTTGGGCGTGGGTAGTACCATCGAATTCTGGGATAAGCAGAAGTTGGAAGCTATTGAAATGGACCCAAATGAAGTGGCTGACTTAGCAGAAGAATTGTTAGGAAGTGCTTCAATTAATAAAGCGGATTAAAACTATATTATGGAACAGGAATATCACATACCGGTGCTTTTGAAGGAGTCGATTGAAGGATTGAATATTAATCCCAATGGTGTGTATGTGGATTTAACCTTTGGGGGAGGGGGGCATAGTAAAGCCATCTTACAGCAGTTGGATAAAGGCCGTTTGGTTGTTTTTGATCAGGATGACGATGCCTATTTAAACCGTCCGGATGATGAGCGTTTGATTTTTGTTCGTCATAATTTTAGGTATATGCAACGTTTCCTTAAGTATGCAGGTATTGAGCAGGTTGATGGGGTATTAGGCGATCTAGGTGTTTCATCGCACCATTTTGATGTGCCAGAACGTGGTTTTTCATTTCGCTTTGATGCGCCTTTAGATATGCGCATGAGTCAAGGTCTTAAAAAAGATGCTGCGGAGGTTTTAAATACGTATACTCAAGACGAGTTGAAGACTCTTTTTTCCACCTATGGAGAAATTAAGCAAGCAGGTAAATTGGCTTCCATTATCATAAGTGCTCGTCAGAATAAACCTTTCAGGACCACCACAGATCTACGTTTGTTAGCTGAAAATATTGGGCCTAAAAAAGAAATGAATAAGTTTTTAGCACAGGCATTTCAAGCACTGCGTATTGAAGTGAATCAAGAAATTGAGGTGCTTAAATCGGTGCTTATGCAATCTTCTCAAGTGTTAAAGGTGGGTGGGCGTTTAGTGGTGATATCGTACCATAGTTTGGAAGATAGATTAGTGAAGAACTTTATTAAAACTGGCGATTGTAATCTTTCGCAGGTTGATACCGATATATATGGGCGTAGCAATGTGCCATTTAATGCTATACATCGAAAAGTAATTGTGCCAACGGACGAAGAATTGGTAATCAATACGCGTTCGCGAAGTGCCAAAATGAGAATTGCAGAACGGATATGTTAGGTAAGAAGAAGCTAAAAGATTTCATCCAATCGAAGGAGGATTTTAAAGATTTCTCACTTCGTGACCTGCTGAATGGGCGTATTTTGACGCGCTCATCTCTTTCTGGTCAGCTGCCTTTTATTGTGTTTATTGCTTTTCTAGGTTTCGTTTATATCGGCAATCATTACCGCGTAGAAAAATTAATGCGTCAAATAGATAAATTAAATAAAGAGGTTAAGGAGCTTAGGTATGAGTCGATTACCGTTTCGTCGGAGTTGATGTTTATGAGTAAACAAAGTGAAGTCAGTAAGCGTATTCGTGCGTCAAATATAATTTTGGAGGAAATGACAGAACCTCCTCGCATCTTGAAAGTTAAAAACTAATTCTTCATGCAGGTTAAGAAGGATATCATTTTTAGGTTTGGAATTTTTTATTTTCTAGTGGTTGTAATTGCGTTTGCAATTGTGGCTAAAATAGCTGTGCTGCAAATCATTCAAGGTTCGGAGTGGAAAGAGAAAGAGGTAAAGCATAGTGGCGAAATTCGTCCTATAGACGCCAATAGAGGAAATATTTACGCTGCAGATGGCAGTACACTAGCATGTTCTGTGCCTAGTTATCGCATCTATATGGATACGCGGGCAGCAGGATTAACACGTGAATTGTTTAACTCCAATATCGATAGTTTAGCTTATTGCCTATCAAAGCTTTTTGGTGATAAGTCGGGAGCTACTTATCGCGACGAAATAAAGCGAGCACGCGCCGATGGTAATCGTTATTACATGGTTAATTCACGTCGTATTAATTTCACACAATTAAAACGCGTTAAAACATTTCCTTTATTTCGTTTAGGTACCAATAAGGGTGGTTTTATCGAAAAGAAATATGACCAACGCCGTCTTCCGTTTGGTTCGTTGGCATCCCGTACTGTTGGTAGTTTATACGTTGAAAAAGATTTGGGTGGGCGTTTTGGGTTAGAGTTAGCCTTTGACACCGAGTTGAAAGGTGTAAATGGGGTAAGCAAAAAAATGCGAGTTAGCGGTACTTGGCTGGAAGAAGAGGAGGTTGAACCCATTGATGGGGATGATTTAATCACCACCATAGATGTAGATTTGCAAGATGTGGCGGAAGATGCCTTAATGCGTCAGTTACAAGCTCATAATGCAGGTCACGGTTGTGCCGTACTCATGGAGGTGTCGACAGGTGCCATTAAAGCCATTGCTAATCTTGGTCGTACGTCTTCAGGTATTTACATTGAAGATTATAATTATGCGGTGGGTGAGGCTACGGAGCCTGGATCAACGTTTAAGTTAGCGTCGTTAATTGTTGGTTTGGAGGATAACAAGTTTGACTTAAAAGATAAGGTAAATACTGGTGATGGGACTTTAAAGTTCTACGATAGAACCATGCGTGATAGTCACGAAGGGGGATATGGTACGCTTACTGTAAAAGAGATTTTTGAGAAATCAAGCAACGTAGGTATCTCTAAACTAATCACCGATGCATATAAAGATGATCCAAAAGAATTTGTGGATGGTATATGTGCCATGGGCTTAAATTCAACCTTAGGCCTACAGATTCGAGGAGAGGGTGTTCCAATGATTAAATATCCAGATGATCCTACATGGTCTGGAGTCTCTCTGCCATGGATGTCTATTGGTTACGAGGTAAAACAAACGCCACTTCAAGTTTTAACTTTCTACAATGCTGTTGCAAACGGTGGCGAGATGGTGAAACCGATGTTTGTAAGTGCTATTTCGCATCACGGTTCCATCAAAAAACGCATTAGACCTGAGGTTATAAACTCTTCTATTTGTTCGAGTAG
Source organism: Bacteroidales bacterium (assembly GCA_003251015.1). Lineage (GTDB taxonomy): Bacteria > Bacteroidota > Bacteroidia > Bacteroidales > Marinilabiliaceae > SZUA-582. The sequence continues at coordinate 13,669 of QKIO01000299.1, read as the reverse complement.
CACTATTGAGAAGGTGCATGAAATGTTGGTGGGGGTGGTTGAGGAAGGTACTGCCACCAATATAAAAAATACGAGATATAAAATTGCTGGTAAAACGGGCACCGCACAGGTGGCTAAAGGCGCTGGTGGTTACAAAGGTGAAGGGGGTGTTTCTTATCAAGCGTCGTTTGTGGGTTATTTTCCAGCTGATAAGCCTATGTATAGTTGTATTGTGGTGGTTAATGCACCTACCAATAATGTGTATTATGCTAATGTGTTATCAGGAAATGTGTTTCGCGAAATAGCAGATAAGGTGTATGCCTTAAACTACGAGTTGCCTGATATCATCAAAACAATAAAAGTAGACTATGCCAAAAATTATCCATCTACAAAAGGAGGTAAAAAGGAGGATGTGTTAACCGTGTTGGATGAAATTGATGTGGATATGGATGATGAAGACGAGGATATGAAAGCCGAGTGGGTGTCATCGCTTGCCAAGCCAGATAAGATAAAGTTTAAAAGTAACTTCTACCAAAAAGGAATTGTGCCTAATGTTAAAGGTATGGGGGCTAAGGATGCGGTTTTTATTCTCGAAAACATGGGTTTAAGGGTTGTTGTGCAAGGCTATGGAACCGTAAAAAATCAATCGTTGGGAGTAGGTCAAGCCTATTCAAAAGGAGCAACCATATATTTGAGAATGGGATAATATGAAAAAGTTAAATGAATTAATAACTCAAGTCAAAATCGCCCAACAGCTTGGTGGTGGTAACCCAATTGTGGATGAAATCATTTTCGATTCACGTAAGGCTGCCAGTGGGAAGTTATTTGTGGCCATGGAAGGTACTGCTGTAGATGGACATCGGTTTATACCTCAAGTGTTTGAAGCTGGGTGTAGAGTTGTGGTTTGTGAAAAGTTGCCAACAGACGTTCCTTCTGATGCAATCGTGATACAGGTACCCAATTCTTCAGAATGTCTAGGCCAAATGGCTTCTGCTTATTATGATTTTCCTTCTCAGAAACTAAAGCTTGTTGGTGTTACTGGCACCAATGGCAAAACGACCACTGCCACGTTATTGTATCACTTGGTGCAATTAATGGGGTTTAAAGCGGGTTTGTTTTCAACGGTGACTAATTATATTGGCACTACAGAGTTAGCGGCCACACATACTACGCCTGATGCAGTTACCTTAAATAAATACATGCATCAAATGGTTGAGGAAGGTTGCGACTTTTGCTTTATGGAGGTTAGTTCACATGCCTTAGCGCAGCATCGTATCGCGGGTTTAAAATTTACTGGCGCTCTGTTTACCAATATCACCCACGATCATCTCGATTATCACCTTACTTTTAAAGCGTATTTAGAAGCGAAAAAATCATTTTTTGATGGTTTAGATAAGTCTGCTTTTTCGCTCGTTAATGGCGATGATAAAAATGGGATGGTGATGGTTCAGAATTCTAAATCATCAAAACATACCTATTCGTTACGCTCAATGGCCGACTTTAAGTGTCGTATTATCGAGAGTTTGTTTGAAGGTATGCAACTCGAAATTGAAGGGCAAGAAATATGGACTCAGTTTGTGGGTGATTTCAATGCTCAAAATCTTATGGCTGTCTATGGTTCTGCTGTTTTATTAGGTTTTAAGAAAGAAGAAATTGCCATAGCTCTTAGTCAGCTAAAGCCTGTGAATGGTCGTTTTGAAACCATACGTTCTAAGATGGGACGAACCGCTATTGTTGATTATGCACATACGCCTGATGCGCTTAAAAATGTGATAGAAACCATTAATGAAGTGCGTCAAGCCAATCAGCAACTCATTACTGTGGTGGGCGCTGGTGGCGACCGTGATGCAACTAAACGCCCAGTGATGGCCAAGGAAGCTGTGTTGGGTAGCTCAAAGGTGATACTTACTTCTGATAATCCACGTAGTGAAGAGCCAGAGATTATTTTAGATCAAATGATGGGTGGGGTGCCAGTGGGCGAGAAAATGAAAGTATTAACCATTGTGAATCGACGTGAGGCGATTCGTGCGGCTTGCATGATGTCTCAACCTGGAGATATTATCTTAATTGCTGGCAAGGGGCACGAGACTTATCAGGAAATCAAAGGCATAAAGCATCATTTTGATGACCGTGAAATTGTAAGAGAACTATTTGAAACTGAATTATAAAATAAGATAGACCATGTTGTATCATCTGTTTGATTATTTACACGATTTAAATATACCTGGCGCTGGGATGTTTCAATACATCACATTTAGAGCTGGGATGGCGATTATCACAGCGCTATTGTTGGCTACCATAATGGGTAAACAAATCATTGGTTTATTGCAGCGTCAACAAATTGGTGAGGTGGTACGCGAATTGGGATTAGAAGGTCAATACGAGAAAAAGGGCACTCCAACGATGGGAGGTGTCATTATCATACTTTCCATCTTAATCCCCGTTTTGTTATTTAGTAAGTTAAATAACATCTACATCATCCTTATGGTTATATCCACCCTATGGCTTGGTGTGATTGGTTTTATTGATGATTACATTAAGGTTTTTAAAAAAGATAAAGAAGGCTTGGCTGGTCGTTTCAAAATCATTGGCCAAGTGGGCTTAGGTCTGATTGTGGCTTTAACGCTTTATTTTAATAACGATGTAGTGGTTCGCGAACGAGTACCAGGCCAAACGGTTGAAGTGCAGGCTGCAGGTGGACGTATTATCAAAAAGCCAGTTTACAGAGAGGTTAAATCTACGGTTACTAACATTCCTTTTATTAAAAACAACCAATTTAATTATGCTTCGGTAGTTGCTTTTATGGGCGAAAATGCGGCTAAGTGGGGGTGGATTGTTTTTGCATTGGCTGTAATCTTTATTATCACAGCAGTGTCTAACGGAGCCAACATTACAGATGGTTTAGATGGCCTAGCCACGGGTACTTCGGCCATTGTGGGGGTCACACTCGGCGTATTTGCTTATTTGTCTAGTAATGTGATTTATGCTGATTACTTGAATATAATGTACATCCCTTATTCAGAGGAATTAGTGGTTTTTATAGCGGCGTTTATTGGAGCTACAGTAGGATTTTTATGGTATAACTCATTTCCAGCTCAGGTTTTTATGGGTGATACGGGTAGTTTGACTTTAGGTGGTATTATAGGGGTTTTTGCTATTTTGTTACGTATCGAATTATTAATACCTATTCTGTGTGGTATTTTCTTGGTCGAAAATATATCAGTAATGGTTCAAGTTAGTTGGTTTAAATACACCAAAAAAAGGTTTGGCGTTGGTCGTCGTGTGTTTCTCATGGCGCCATTACATCATCATTTCCAGAAAAAAGGATATACCGAATCAAAAATCGTGACTCGTTTTTGGATTATCGGAATCATATTAGCTGTTATTACAATTTTATCTCTTAAAATCAGATAAGGCGTATTATGAAAAAACGTTTGGTTGTTTTAGGTGCAGGTGAAAGTGGCGTAGGTGCTGCTCTCTTAGCTCAAATCAAGGGTTGGGATGTGTTTGTGTCTGATAAAGGGGCGATACTTCCTAATTTTAAGTTGGAGTTAGATGAGGCTTCTATTTCTTGGGAGGAAAACGGCCATACTGATAGCCTTATTCTAAATGCCGACGAGGTGGTTAAAAGCCCCGGTATTCCAGATAAAGTTGCCTTAATTCAACAACTTCGATCCAAGGGTATTCCGGTTATTTCAGAAATTGAATTTGCCGGATATTATAATGCCTCCAAAACGATTTGTATCACAGGTAGTAATGGCAAAACCACCACCACTATGCTGGTTTATCATTTGCTTAAAGAAGCGGGTGTAAATGTAGAAATGGGTGGGAATATAGGTGTTAGTCTAGCTCGTTTGTTAGCTCAAGGTAAAACTCCCGATTGGTTTGTGCTTGAGTTAAGTAGTTTTCAGTTAGATGGTATGTATACTTTTAAGGCAGATATTGCGGTGTTGCTAAATATCACACCCGACCATCTTGACCGTTACGAGTATAAGATGCAAAATTATGTGGCCAGTAAATTTAGAATTGGCCAAAATCAAACAGACGGCGATTATTTTATTTATTGCCACGATGATGTGATGATAGTTAATGATTTGCGTAAGCATATCTTGTCATCCACCTTACTTCCTTTTAGTCAAAAAGAAATTATCAAAACTGGAGCTTACTCCACTTGTGATGAGTTAATTATAAATTTCAACAACAAGCCCATGAGTGTGTATCTACACGAATTATCGCTTCAAGGTCGTCATAACCTATACAATTCTATGGCTGCCGGTATTGTTGCAAGAGTATTAAAAATTAAGAAAAAGTCCATACGCACCTCTCTGTCTAACTTTGTGGGCGCTGCGCATCGTCTCGAAAAAGTGGTAACGGTACGTGGTGTCGATTTTATTAACGACTCAAAAGCCACCAATGTTAATTCTACTTGGTACGCGCTTGAGTGTATGGATAAACCTGTTATTTGGATAGCTGGAGGAACCGATAAAGGCAATGATTATTCCGAGTTAAGCGCTTTGGTGAAGGCTAAGGTAAAGGTGTTGGTTTGTTTAGGGGTTGATAATTCGAAATTGGTTCAGGCATTTAAAGGTAGTGTGCCTGTGATCATCGAGGTAAATACCATGGCTCACGCTGTTCAAAAGGCGTATGCCTTGGCTGAAAAAAACGATGTTGTTTTGCTCTCACCGGCTTGTGCTAGTTTTGATTTGTTTAAAAATTACATTGACCGAGGCGACCAATTTAAGTCTTGTGCCAGAAATTTATAATAATGAGTAAACGCTATAGGTTTATTTAATTGATGAAAGAAACTATTAAGAAATACATTCACGGCGACCCTATTATATGGACTATAATAGTGGTGCTCTCGTTGTTTTCGGGTTTGGTCGTTTATAGTGCCACAGGTAATTTGGCTTATAAACATCACGATGGCGATACGGCGCATTATCTATTTCAACACGGTCGTATGTTGCTTATTGGTTTAGGCCTAATGGTGTGGGTGCATAATTTATCGTATAAGTTATTTGCCAAGTTTTCGTTGGTTTTGCTGTATTTCTCCATTGGCTTATTGATTATTACGCTCTTTTCGGGTGTAAACCTTAATCAGGCTAACCGGTGGATGACAATACCATTTATAGGCATTCAATTTCAACCTTCGGAGTTGGCCAAAATTGCCTTGATGATTTATATTGCCAAGGTATTAGCTCGCCATCAAAACGAAGGTGAAACACCAGCTAAAGCGTTTTGGCCTATAATGATTCATGTAGGTATTGTGTGTATTTTAATTTTTACCCAAAACTTTTCCACCGCATTACTTATTGGCGCAGCGAGTATGGTTTTGCTGATAATAGGTCGGATGCCAATGAAATATATTTTTGGCACCATTGGAATGGCTATCATTTTTATAATCATCGTCTTTACCTTAGCTTCTTATGTTCCTTTTTTGCATCGTGCTAAAACATGGAAGGCTCGTATAGAGCGTTTTACAACTAAAGATGAAAGTTCTAAAGATGATGCGGGTAATTTCCAAGCCGAACGTTCTCAAATGGCTATTGCAACAGGGGGTATTTGGGGCAAGGGGCCAGGAAATAGTCAACAACGATACTTTTTACCTCACCCCTATAGCGATTTTGTGTTTGCCATTATTGTAGAGGAGTTTGGGATGTGGGGCGCATTAATCATCATTCTTTCGTACCTCATTTTTGTGTTTCGAGTTGGGGTCATTGTGAAAGCGTGTACTCGAACCTTTCCTGCGCTGCTGGTGGTTGGACTCACGTTCTTGTTAATATTTCAAGCTCTCATTAATATGGGTGTTGCTGTAGGTATTTTCCCTGTAACGGGTCAAACATTGCCTTTTATAAGTATGGGAGGTACGTCTATCCTATTTACCAGTGTGGCGTTGGGTGCGATATTAAGTGTGAGTCGAAATAATATGTTGGAGAAAGAGGCTGCAGAAGGCTCTGATAAAAATATAAAGGATGAGTAAGCTTAAAATTATTATTAGTGGGGGAGGTACTGGTGGTCATATTTTTCCAGCCATAGCCATTGCTACGGCAGTGCAGAAGTTAGAGCCCCAGTGCGAAATATTGTTTGTGGGGGCTTTGGGGAAGATGGAAATGGAGAAAGTGCCTGCCGCAGGATTTACCATTGTTGGTCTTCCTGTTGCTGGATTTCATCGTACATTAACCTTACGTAATTTGGCTTTCCCCTTTAAGCTGATCTCTAGCATGTTTAAAGCTTATAAAGTAGTAAAGGATTTTGCCCCAAATGCAGTAGTGGGAGTGGGCGGATATGCTAGTGGGCCTGTTCTTAAAGTGGCTTCTATGGTTAACGTACCTAGTCTCTTGCAAGAACAGAATTCGTTTCCAGGGATAACTAATCGCATTTTAGCCAAAAAAGCGAATCGTATTTGTGTGGCTTACCATAATATGGATCGTTTCTTTCCTTCTAGTAAATTGTTAATGACTGGTAATCCAGTACGAAGTGGTCTGGCTAGTACCTCAACCAAACAAGAGGCAGCTACTTTTTGGAAACTAGATCCAAACAAAAAAACCATCCTAATACTGGGAGGTAGTTTAGGCGCTCGTTCTGTTAATAATGGTATTTTATTAGGCTTAGATAAATTGGATGACAATGTTCAGTTGCTTTGGCAAACTGGTAAAATATATGTAGATGAAATGCGTATGAAGTTACCATCAGAACTTGTGGGGCGTGTGAAAATAATGGATTTTATTGCCAATATGAGTATGGCTTTTGCAGTAGCTGATGTAGTTGTTTCTCGTGCAGGCGCTAGTTCTATATCAGAATTAGCCTTGTTAGGTAAGCCATCCATCTTTGTGCCATCTCCTAATGTGTCCGAAGATCATCAAACCAAAAACGCCCTGGCTCTGGTTGAAAAACAAGCAGCTCAAATGATTGCTGATGCTAATGTGGCCGATATTTTACCGCAAGCCTGTTTGTTATTAAGTAATGAAGCTGCATTAAGTGCTTTAGCTACCAATATTCAAATATTTGCTAAGCCAAACGCCGCAGAAGACATTGCCCTAGAAGTTATTAAACTAGCCAAATCTAAATAGTATGAATAAAATAGATAAAGTACAAAACGTTTATTTTGTTGGAATTGGTGGTATTGGGATGAGTGCCATTGCTCGCTTCTTTCATTTGCAAGGCTTAAAAGTTGCAGGTTACGATCGCGTGGAAACTCAATTAACTAAAGAATTACAGAATGAAGGTATAGACGTTCATTTCGAAGATAATATTCAATGTATAGATAAGGCTTTTAAGCAGAAGGATTCTACATTAGTAGTCTACACTCCGGCTATTCCTGTTGGACATGACGAATTAAACTTTTTTAAAAAAGAAGGGTTTACCATTAAGAAACGCGCTGAAGTTTTGGGATTATTAACTCAAAAGATGGAAGGCGTTTGTGTGGCAGGTACACACGGTAAAACTACTATTTCAACGCTTACCGCTCATTTGTTTAAGCAGTCTGAGGTAGGATGTAACGCTTTTTTGGGAGGTATTTCTCAAAACTATAACACTAATTTTTTGTTTGATGAAGATTCAAACATTGTGGTGGTAGAGGCTGATGAGTTTGATCGTTCTTTTTTACAGTTAACACCTCATTTAGCGCTTATATCGGCTATGGATGCCGACCATTTAGATATTTATGGTAATGAAGAAAGTGTGGTTGAGGCTTTTGAACAATTTGCCCAGCGCATTCAATCAGGTGGTGTATTGGTTATGAAAGAAGGATTGCCTTTAGATGATGTGGATGAAGACGTTGAAATATTTACCTATGGGATGGATTCTAAAAGTGATTTTTATCCAGAAAATATCTCTTTAGTAGATGGTAATTATCAGTTTAACCTTCGTTCTCCACTGGGTAAAATAGTGGGGTTGAAGATGGGTATTGGTGGTTTGTTAAATGTGGAAAATGCAATTGGCGCCATGGCTTTAGCGATGCTGGGTGGTGTTGAGGCTCACGAAATTAAAGTATCTTTGCCCAAGTTTAAGGGTATTCGTCGCCGTTTTGATTACCGTGTTAAAAGTGATAAAGTAGTGTATATAGATGATTATGCGCATCATCCAGAAGAAATTAAAGCAACCTTAAGTTCGGTAAAAGCGATTTATCCTAACAAAAAAATTACGGTGGCTTTTCAGCCTCATCTATTTACACGTACTCGTGATTTTGTAGATGGTTTTGCTTTAGCCTTGGATGCGGCAGACCGTGTTGTCTTGTTGGATATTTATCCAGCACGTGAATTGCCAATAGCAGGTGTTACATCTGAAATTATTGCTGCTAAAATGAAAAATAAAAAGGTTGAGATTTGTTCGTTAACCGATGCTTGTCAAGTGATTTTGAATCAGCCATTAGAGGTGCTTCTTACGCTTGGTGCGGGTGATATAGATAAAATAGTGCCTGAGTTAGAAAAACAACTTGGGTAATTGTTGAAAATGCACACTCTTTTGTTGATAAAAAGTTGTGTGTTATTGATTGTTAATCTTTTAGGTTAGGGTATATTTATAGTTTGAGCTTTGTAAATAGTGAAAATGAAAAAGATTATAGTAAGAGGGCTTGTGTTACTTTATTTTCCAGTCATATTTTCCTTTGTGGCTGTGGAGAAAAGTAATTTGGTGTGTTCGTCTTTCCAAACGGTTATTCGCGATAGTGTGGATAGCAAATTTGTGTCTGGAGCCGACATGCGTGCTTTGTTACTAAAGTCTTACCCTGATTTACTAGGTAGGCCTGTTGATGAAATAGACTGTGAAGCTGTCGAAAAAACCTTTAATAAATATCCATCCATTGAGCGATGTGAAGCCTTTGTTACTTGCTCTGGAGCGTTATGTTTGAATATTCAACAACGAGTTCCAAAGGTTCGTGTATATGGTGGATCTGGTTCCTATTACTTAGATGAAAATGGTCGTAAAATGCCGCTCTCATCACGATATACCGCTCATGTTATTGTAGCAGGTGGGTATTTGGGTCAATTAGATTCGCTCTCGCAATTGGTTACCTTGGCCGAGTGGATTGAAAAGGATGATTTTTGGCAAGCTCAAATTGAACAAATATATGTGGAAGAGCATGGCGAATTTATTTTAGTTCCTCGTGTAGGCGACCATGTGATTGAATTAGGCAATTTAGAGTTTCTAGAAGAGAAATTTAATAATCTACATGCGTTATACACCAAGGGATGGGAGTTGCGCGAGTGGAATTTATACGAGAAAGTTAGTTTGAAATATAAAGGGCAAGTTGTTTGCACAAAAAGATAGATATGAATCAAGAATCTAATCTAATAGCAGCTATCGACATAGGTACAACCAAGATTGTAGCCATCGTCGGAAGGAAATCAGAAAATGGAACCATTGAAATGTTAGGCATGGAACAAGTTGTTTCTACTGGCGTGAAAAGAGGGGTTGTTCTGAATATTGATGAAACAGTGGCATCGGTGCAAGAAGCCGTAAGGCGCATTGAAGAGAAGTTAAAACTTAGACTTACGGATGTGTATGTGGGCATTGCAGGGCAGCATATTAAAGGCTTACGTAATCGTGGATATAAATATGTGGAGTCTGGGGGTGAAATAACCCAAGCTGATGTAGATCAACTTTTCGACGACAACTATAAGATGCCTTTAGATGCTGGTGAGAAGATAATGCACGTTATTGCACAAGATTATATTGTTGATAACGAAATGGGTGTTAAACAACCTGTGGGTATGTCTGGTCGTCGTCTTGAGGGTAATTACCACATTGTTTTGGGTCGCATTGCTTCTGTTCGTAATATCGAAAAATGTATTCGTAGAGTTGGATTGGGGCTAAACGATCTTATTCTTGAGCCTTTGGCATCTTCTATGAGTGTGTTAACGGCTGAAGAGAAGGAGGCTGGTGTCGTTTTGGTTGATATTGGTGGAGGAACAACTGATGTGGCTGTGTTGCATGATGGTATTATTCGTCATACTGCGGTTATTCCGTTTGGAGGAAATGTGGTAACATCTGATATTAAAGAAGGTTGTTCTGTATTATACCGTCAAGCTGAATCGTTAAAAGTACAGTATGGTTCTGCTATGGGTGACTTAGCTCGCGAGGATATGGTGGTTACCATTCCAGGAATGGAAGGTTGGGAGCCTAAAGAAATATCATTCAAAAGCTTATCTTATATTATTCAAGCTCGAATGGAGGAGATTATTGATTATGTTAGTTTCCAAATCGAGAATTCAGGATTCTATGATAAAGTAGGTGCTGGTATTGTTTTAACAGGCGGTGGTGCTTTGTTAAAAGACTTACCCCAACTTATTAAATATCGCACTGGTTTAGATGTTCGCATTGGTGTGCCCGATCGTCGCTTGGTGCGTAATATGCCAAATGAAGTGTTGCGCCCAATGTATTCAACGAGTATTGGTCTTTTGTTGAGCGCAATGGATGCGCCATCAAATCGTATTATTGAGCCTGCTTTGTTTAATGATGTAGAGATTAAATCAAAGCAAGAAGTGCCTCAAGATAAAAAGAGCGCCAAAAAAGAAAAGAAGAAACGTGAAGGTAGCGATTACATTACTGGTGATCTTTTTGGTTCGTTAAAGAATAGGTTTGTCAACATTTTTGACGAGCGCGATGTTGAAATGTAGGTTTTAAACCAGCAGGTATGAATGAAGAGATAATGAAGTTCGATATACCTTTTAATAATTCATCTATTATTAAGGTTATTGGTGTGGGTGGTGGCGGAGGTAATGCCGTGGATTACATGTATGGTCAGGGTATTAAAGATGTTAGTTTTGTTGTGTGTAACACCGATGCGCAAGCATTACGAAATAGTCCCGTACCTGTTAAAATCCAGTTGGGCGAATCGCTTACTGAAGGTCGTGGTGCAGGTAATAAACCAAATAAAGGTCGTGAATCTGCCATCGAAAACATCGAAGATGTGATTAGGGTATTAGAGGATAATACAAAAATGGTGTTTGTAACGGCCGGAATGGGCGGTGGCACAGGCACTGGCGCTGCGCCTGTAATTGCTAAAGCTGCCAAAGATTTGGGTATCTTAACTGTTGGGATTGTTACTATTCCTTTTCGTTTTGAAGGTAAACTTCGCATCAATCAAGCCTTAGATGGTATTATGGAGATGGAGAAGCATGTGGACTCCTTGCTCATCATTAACAATGAAAAACTAAGGGAGATGTTTGGCGATTTACGTCTAACCAACGCTTTCTCTAAGGCTGATGATGTGTTAACCATTGCTGCTCGTGGTATTGCTGAATTAATAACCAAACATGGTAAAATAAACGTCGATTTTGCTGATGTTGAAACCGTGATGAAAGATAGTGGGGTTGCGGTAATGGGGTCTGCGTTTGCCGAGGGTGAAACGCGTGCTATTGATGCCATTCAGGCTGCTCTGGAATCACCTCTTTTGAATAATAACGATATTGTTGGTGCTAAGAATGTATTGCTTAATATCACTTCTGGCGAAGACGAAATCACCATGGATGAACTGAGTGTGATTACTGAGTTTGTGCAAGGTATGGTGGGCGATAATGCCAATGTTATTTGGGGTACTGCTACTGATGTAAGTTTGGGAAATCAAATTTGCGTTACCATTGTTGCAACTGGTTTTGTTTCGTCTCAACTGCTTGAACATAGTAAGCGCAACCAACCTAAAATAACCCGAGTTTCCCTTGATGGAGAGGAAGAGTTTACGCCTCAGTATGAGAGAAAAAAGGATATAGACCCAGATATGGATGAGCCAACACGAGAAATTGATTTTGGCGAATTAGAATTTGATAAAGAGGCACGAATTAATAAATACTATAATCCTATTGTGCCTACTCGAAAAACGGAGGTTGAACATTTTAATCCTACATTAAGTGATTTAGAGAGTGATTTGTCGTCCTCTGCAACCAGTTATTATAAGTTGAAGATTAATCAAGAGGTGCTTGATGACGAACGTTCTATTGAACAAATGGAAAATATTCCGGCTTACAAGCGTAAGAATATGATGGTTAATCAAAAAGAAGCTAAAGTTGAAAGTTATCCCAAACAAGTAAGTCGTTTCTCGTTGTCTGATGACCCTCGTAAAGGTGGGCCTCGCATAAGTAAAGATAATCCCTATCTACATGATAATGTAGATTAATAAAATTGATATAATGAGTGTTTCAGAATTAATAAACAGTGACATCATAGTCGCCATGAAGCCATGAAGGCGAAGGATAAAGTGCGTTTAGAGGCTTTGCGAAGTGTGAAAAAAGAACTTATCGAGGCTCGTACTGCTAAAGGTGCAGCAGATGAAATGACGGATAGTGATGCTCTTTTAGTCATTAAGAAATTAGTTAAGCAACGTAAGGATTCTGCAGCCTTGTTTATTGAGCAAGGTCGTCAAGATCTAGCCGAGGTTGAATTAGCAGAGATGGAAGCTATTATTGGTTATTTACCTGTTCAAATGAGCGCAGAAGAGATTGCGGTGGTTGTGAAACGTTTGGTTGAAGAGTTAGGTGTTACTTCCATTAAAGAAATGGGTAAGGTAATGTCTGCTGCTTCTAGCGAATTAGCTGGTAAGGCTGATGGTAAAGATATTTCATTAGCTGTTAAAGCTTTGCTTAGTTAGGCTTGTAATCTTTAAATTAACGTCTATAAAAAAGCCGCTCTCTAAATTTTAGAGAGCGGCTTTTTTGTTACCTGCTATCAGTAAGCCGCATTGCAGCTTATTCCCTTCTCCCACCAGTCTGTGTTTAAATCAAACTAAAACAAGCGGTTTTTATTTTTCTTTGGGTGTGTGTTTTTACAATTAACAGATTGTTAGCAATGCGATTTTTTTGTGCCTTAGAGCAAGTTTAACCAACCTTAGGGCAAGTTTAGCCTATCTTAGAGCAGGTTTAGCCTATCTTAGGGTAAGTTTGAGGCACCTTAGGGCAAGGTTTGGCTATCTTAGAGCAGGTTTAGCCTATCTTAGGGCACATTATATAAGGGTTTCCACCTTAGGTAGATAATTTTTTATTGCCTAAAAAACAAACTCACACTTTAGGTGGTCTCTTTCCTCATCCTCAATCTTTATCTATACGTTTTTTTGTGGAGAGGCCGATGTGATGGGGAAGTTATGGATTAATAGTCCAATGGTTGTTTTTCTTGCCTTCGGTAATTGCTCTTAGTAATTGGTCATTCAAGTGCTAAATGCTTATTGTTTGCATGGTGTTATCAACTTTTAGATTTCTTATTTTATCAATGAGGTTTAGAAAAATACTGATGTTATTGTTGTTTGTCAATTCTGTTTTTATCGCCTCCCTTTTTACTATAGAGTTAGTCCCTTGTTGGCTAAATAGAAAAATTTGAAAGGTTAATTAAAATTTATAAATTTAGTAAAACAATTTATTCGGTGTAATAAACAAATGAAATACAGACAACTATGAAAAAATTATTCTATTTACCAATTATTATTCTTGCAGGTTTGAGCCTGTTTTCATCGTGTTCAAAGGATGAACTTGAGCATGACACAAGCAGTGAGGATAATACAAGCAATTCTGAACAGAAATTTTTAGTGTTAAATTATAGTGATAATAACAAATTAGAAGCTGGTGCGTCTATCTCGCTTCTTGAAATTAAAAATGGAAGTCCTAAAATCACCCCGTTGGACGAAATCTTCCCAAATGGTTCGTTAAGTGCAAATGTAGATATTGAAAATAATAGAGTTGTAATGGGATTACATTCAACGTTTAAT
>QKIO01000135.1 GCA_003251015.1 Bacteroidales bacterium | reverse complement strand
AACTCTATCTTACCCGAGATTCAAAAAACAGCAATTTGGGTGGATGAGATAGCTACAGCTAGTAGCGAGCAAGAGATGGGTGCTGATCAAATAAACTCTGCTATTCAACAATTAAGCATGGTGACACAACAAAATGCATCCGCCTCTGAAGAGATGGCTAGTAACTCTGAGGAGATGTCGTCACAAGCAGCAGAATTAGAAGAGATAACACGTTTTTTTACTGTGGATAGAAACGTGAAAAATCAAACGAAATCCATCAAAACAAAAAGCGCTACTCACAATGGACCGCAAACAAATGGAAAGTTTAAATCTAATAAACCAATCATAAATCTATCAGGCTTTGATCACGACAAAGATGATTATATGGCCATGTAAGTTACCTTAATTAACTCAACTCATAAAAACAATACCATGACTAAAAAAACTACTGAATCATTTCTGACCTTTCGTCTCAAAGATGAATTATTCGCTATAAGTGTTCATAAAGTATTAGAGATCATCGAAATAGGTGAAGAACATGCCATCACCCATTTACCTAAAGCACCGGAAGCCATATCTGGAGTGGTAAACTATAGAGGGAACGTTATTCCTGTGGTGGATACACGCCTTAAATTTGACTTAGAATCCTACCTGCCCGAGGAAAAATACGTGATAATGATTTTAAACCTCAAGTTTAATAATAAAGAACACTATGTAGGGGCTATGGCTGATAAAGTTATTGACGTAATAGAAGTCAGTGAAGCTGAAATAAAACCAGTGCCTGATGTTGGACAAGGATACAATTCTAAATTTATTCGAGGCGTAATATACCGAAACAACAGTTTTGTCATGCTACTTAACCTTGAAGCAGCCATGAGTACCGATGAAATAATTAGTCTAACCGATGACACAAGTGAAGCTGCTGAGATGGAAGAATCACTAGATAACATAAAAAATGTCCTCTCAGAAGATATTGATAGTTAACAAACACTCTAATCCAAACAAAAATGAAAACATTAACAAACATAAAAATAGGAAGGAGACTGAATATTATTCTCAGCTCCATAGTCGTTGTTATAATAGTACTCCTAGGTACCATTATTATCAACATCCAAGAAAAACAATTAGTGATAGATACCGACCAACAAATGGGATATCATGCAAGTAACTTAAAAAATCTTATTGATATACAAATACAAGAAAGACAAAATGCATTAAACACTACAAGCAATATAGCTAACAAACTTATGTATCAAAATGCGGAATTTAGCATTAACAATGATTCTATTATTACCATTGACGCTATTAATCGCGATACGAAGACACCAGCTAGTATATCAATTCCTGTGTTGAAACGCAATAAATCACGTTTACTAAACAACACTAAACTGGTAAACGAGCTTGGTAGCTTAACAAACGGTGAAGTAACCATATACCAACGCTGCCAGCAAGGATATATAACAATTGCTAGTAACAAGCCTTTAAACCAAACCAACAAACTTGAACCAACATTTATACCATTAGATGATGAAGTGGTGAAAACAATCACTCGTGGCGAGACATATACCGGAAGAGAAGCCTCTAATAACAACTGGAAACTAGTACATTACGAACCCATCATAGCAAATGGAGTTGTTAGTGGCGCGCTTCAAACAAGTGTGTATGAAAAAGACTTAGCTACAATTAAACAAGCTTTTGCAAGCAATATCTATTTAGAAACAGGCTATCCATACTTAGTGGATAATAAGGGCACCTTAATCGTCCATCCAAAACTAGAAGGACAAAACATTAGTGAGGCTAATTTCTTCAAACAGCTAGTGAACGAGAAAGCCTTAAATGGCAAAATTGCCTACGAATGGGAAGGACGAGACAAATTCCTTTATTTCCAATACATCGAACAGATACAATCGTACGTTGTCATTTCTATTTATGAATCAGAATTGATGGATGTGATTAAACAAACACGCATTGCAGTATTTATAGCAGTTATTATAGGTATTTTAATCTTTATTTTTGTCAATATGCTTATTAGTCGTAGCATCACTAACTCATTAAACGAAATAGTTAAATGTACTCAAGGAGTAGCAAAAGGCGATTTAACAATTGCCATAAATATAAACCAAAAAGATGAAATTGGCCAAATGGCAGATGCGCTTCGCAACATGGTAACTAAATTAAAAGAAGTTGTTAATAGTATAAAACAAGGATCTGATAATATTGCATCAGCCAGCCTTCAACTTAGTTCTGGAGCACAACAGGTTTCTTCTGGCGTAAACGAGCAAGCGGCATCTGCTGAGGAGGTTTCATCGTCAATGGAAGAGATGGCTGCCAACATACAACAAAACTCTGATAATGCAGACCAAACGCGTACCATATCAGAAGAAGCAGCTAAGGCAATGGCACAAGTCGCCAGCGCATCAACCCAAAGTATGCAAGCGGTAAATGACATACATGCAAAAATAAGCATTGTCGTGAAAATTGCGGAAAAAACTGATTTATTAGCTATTAATGCAGCGGTAGAGGCTGCACGCGCAGGTGATGAAGGAAGAGGATTTGCCGTAGTAGCCGCAGAAGTACGAAAACTAGCAGAACGAAGCCAATTAGCTGCCAGCGAAATTGTAGCTCTAGCCGACCGTGGTTTACTTTTGACAAAACAATCTTCGGACATGCTAAACGAAATACTTCCTAAAATACAAAACACTTCACGTTTGGTTGATTGCCAGTAGGGAACAAGAAATGGGTGCTGACCAAATAAATTCAGCCATTCAACAATTAAGTATGGTAACCCAGCAAAATGCATCCTCTTCAGAAGAGATGGCTAGTAGTTCTGAGGAAATGTCAAATCAGGCTGTAGAACTAGAAGAGATCATGCGTTTCTTCAAAGTCAACAAAACAGAATCAACAATAAAAAACAATGCCACTAATGCATCAAAGAAAGAATGGAAAGAAGTAGGTATCAAAAATCATAAAATACAAGAAATCAACCTATCTCCATTTGAAGCTAATCTAGAAGAATATACCCATATGTAATCACCACACGCACACGCACACTCAACTCATTGACAACACCTTGGCTAACACCCCAGGATTGTGAATGAGTTTTTTTCGTTTAAAGAACCACTCAAAATTCACTACAAATAAGGATAGGATGGCATTTCTATATCCTATAGTTTTGCATTGTACTATTAACCGACAAAACATAAGACATGAAATATATTACTTTTGTTTTTATATTTTTAATAACGTTTTCAAACATTCAAGCTCAAAAGAAAGAATCGCCTGTTACGATAGAGGCCAAATATATAGGCGATTTTTTTTCTAATTTATCGGGTGGCATTAAAACTGGCCAAGGGTATT
>QKIO01000184.1 GCA_003251015.1 Bacteroidales bacterium | reverse complement strand
AAAACGAGTGGTGTTGATGCTCTTTTCTAGTATCTCAAGCAGTTGTAAAGTAGCTAGTTTTAATGCCGTTGGCACTACGTCATTGGTGGATTGAAACACATTGGCATGTTCAAATGGGTCAATGTATTGATACTGACCACACGTCTTACCTGAGTTTAATAACGCGATGTTGCTTATTATCTCATTGATGTTCATGTTAATAGAAGTGCCAGCTCCGCCTTGTAAAGCAGGGACAATAAAATGTTCGAAATGTGCACCGGTACTCACTTCTGTGGAAGCTTTAATCAACAGTTGTACTGTTGTTGTGGGCATGAAAGTCATTTGTAGCCCTTCTTTATATCGGTTGTGAGCTGCCGCTGCCAGTTTTTGATAGGTGTTGTAACATGCCAATTTAACCAAACCCATGGCCGCATACCACTCTTTATGAAACGGAAGTGAATTGGGGAAGTTCGCACATGCACGCACAGAATGGATGCCATAAAGTGCATCTTCTGGCAAGCTCAACTCTCCAATAAAATCTTTTTCCGTTCTCATGTCGTTGTTTGTTAAGCCATTGGGCGCGCATAAGCGCGCACGTCTTCTTCGGTTATGGTGTCTTGTCCCAGAATTATAAGTCGTTCTATTACGTTTCTAAACTCTCGAATATTACCCGTCCAGTTTATTTTCGTTAGTTCTTCAATGGCTTGAGGCGAGAATACTTTCACAGGCACGCCGAGGTCATTACACACGATGCTTTTGAAATGCTCTGTAAGTAATGGGATGTCTTCTTTGCGGTCGTTTAGAGCTGGTACGTGAATTAAAATCACACTTAAGCGGTGGTATAAATCTTCGCGAAACAGTCCTTTTTCAATCTCTTCCTTTAGGTTTTTATTGGTGGCTGCTAACACTCGCACATCCACTTTAATATCCTTATCGCTACCTACTCTACTAATGATATTTTCTTGTAGTGCTCGTAATACCTTAGCTTGTGCTGAGAGGCTCATGTCACCTATCTCATCTAAGAATATGGTTCCACCATTGGCTTGCTCAAATTTTCCTTTTCGGTCTTTGTGAGCCGAGGTGAAAGCGCCTTTTTCGTGACCAAACAATTCGCTTTCAATAAGTTCAGATGGTATGGCAGCGCAATTTACCTCCACAAAAGCTTGCGAAGCACGATTGCTTTTTTCATGTAACCAACGAGCTACCAATTCTTTGCCTGTTCCATTTTGTCCAGTAATCAAAACGCGTGCGTCGGTAATGGCTACCTTGTCAATCATCTCTTTCACCTTCACGATGGGAGCTGATTCACCAATCATCTCATACGTCTTACTAACTTTTCGTTTTAGTACTTTGGTTTGTGTTACCAAGTCGGTTTTTTCCAGTGCGTTACGTACTGTTACCAGTAGTCGGTTGAGGTCGAGTGGTTTTTCGATGAAGTCGTAAGCTCCTTTTTTAATAGCATCAACGGCCGTATCAATATTACCATGTCCTGATATCATCACCACAGGAGTGTCAGAACCCGATGCAATCATTTTATTTAATACATCCATGCCATCTAACTTAGGCATCTTAATGTCACACAATACCATGTCGTATTTGCCAGCATTAAAAACCTCCAGTCCTTGTTCGCCATCTTCGGCTATATCTATTTCATAACCTTCGCACTGCAGAATGTCTTTAAGTGTATTTCTGATGCTACTTTGGTCGTCGATTACTAGTATTTTAGCCATAATAAGTTAGAATGTATTATTTAATATTTGATGAATGGCACCCTCTTTAAGAGCAAAAGCACATTGCCACACTTCGTTAATTTTAAACTCACGGATGATAAAATGTATGAATAAACTAGAGAGGACAATCATCTCTACTCGGTGTAAATCCATCCGTTTCATCGTTTCACGTTGAGCTAAGGTCGATTGAATAAACTGTTGATGCAATTCCATGAAATGAGGAATGTGAATCTGATAACTCGTTATTTTTGACATCTCCAAAAATGGATGATGAACGGCTGCTAGCATGGCCGATATGGTATCAAATGAACCCGATGACCCAATGAGAGTGGTGGTTGAAAATTGCTCCAACGCATTGTATAATAAGGCTAGCTCTGGTTTTAGATAGGCCTCTATCTCGTTTATCTCCTGTTGGGTAATTGGGTCTGATGGTTGAAAACGGTCTAATAAACGCGCCATGCCTAGGTTAAAGCTGTGTTTCCAGATAACCCCATCTTTGTTGGCAATCACAAACTCGTTAGAGCCACCACCTATGTCAAGTATCATCACCCGTTCATCGCTAATGGGCATCACTTGTTTAACGCCATCAAAAATGAGTTGCGCTTCTTTTTGACCATCCACCACCTCAATGATTAATCCCAATTCGGTTTTTACACGTTCCACAAAAGCAGCTCCGTTGCTAGCACTACGAATAGCTGCCGTAGCAATGCATTTAATGTCTTTTACATTAAAAGGCTCCATCGTTTTAAGGTGTGTTCTTAACGCAGTCATGCCTCGCTCCATGGCTTCGGGCGTGATGGTGTTATCGTTGATGCCACCTTTGCCTAACTTAGCAGGGTACTTTGTTTCTAGTAAAATATGGTAGTCACTAATGCCAGTTTTTTCTACTATCATTAGGTTAAACGTGTTGGTGCCCAAGTCGATAATTGCGGTGCGCATAAAGTTTAATTTTTAGGTCTCAAAAATACTCAAAAAATAGTTTTCTCATGGTGTTATTGGTGGTCGCTTTCAGATTTTTAAACTTATAAAACCTTATCGGTTGGCATATAAAAACCATTTCCACAATTCTTTGTAACTCGATTTTTTGCCATGCATCAGTATGCCTACGCGGTAAACGCGACCCGCAAACCAAGTGGTAAGCACAAAAGTAGCGGCTAGTATCACCAT
>QKIO01000260.1 GCA_003251015.1 Bacteroidales bacterium | reverse complement strand
GGAAAAATAAAGGGTTAGCAGAAGTGTTGGCTCAAAACATGAGGTATTGAACAAGCTTTGTGTATTTTTGTTTTCTTAAAAAAATGAATTATGTGGCGAGTTATAATGTTGTCGGTTGTTTTAATGACTTTGGTATTTGTGATGATGGGAATTCGTATTCTAATCAAAAAGAATGGAAAGTTCCCCAACACCCATATTGGAGGGAATAAAGCGATGGCCGAAAGAGGGATTCAATGCGCTACCACCCAAGATAAGATGGCGCGCAAAAGAGTTATTCCTGTAAAACCTATGATTCTTGACGAAGAGCACGAGAGTAATACAACTAGTTGTTAGTTTTTAACTATTAGCTTTTCAAAGCCCTTTGTATAACTGATTGTGTATTTATCATCAGTTGAGGTGCATATAAAATAGGCCTCTAACTCGGGGTGTTGGTTTACTATCTTCATGCTTTCTTCTAATCCAAGCACCATAAAAGCGGTGGCATACGCATCAGCCGTCATGCAATTTGGGGCTATTACCGAAACGCCTAATAATTGGTGGCTTACTGGGTATCCTGTGTGTGGGTTTATGGTGTGAGCGTATTTTTTACCATCCTTGTAATAGTAGTTGCGGTAGTTTCCAGAGGTTGCTATGGAGGCGTCGCTTATTTCTATAATATCTTCTAATTCGCGATTTTGTACTTCTGGATCGTCCACTGGTTTGTCAATGCCTACACGCCATTTGGTATGTTTTTCGTTAAGTCCTTTTACTCGCATTTCGCCTCCTATTTCTACCATGTAGTGAGTAATGCCATGTGTTTCGAGCAGGTCGGCAATAACATCCACGCCGTAACCTTTGGCTATGGCACTGGCATCAAGCATTGTTTGGGGAAATTGTTTTTTAACGGAGTTGTTTTCTAGTTTAACTTTCTCCATCCCCACGTAAGCAAGTAGGCTGTCTACAAGGTCAGTTGTAACGCTGTCTTTTTTAGAAAATCCAAACCCCCATAAATTAACCAGTTGAGCTACAGTTATATCAAATGCGCCATTGGTTGCAATTGTCACTTCTTCGGCTTTACGAAATACAGTGTTGAAATAAGTATCTGTTTCAACGTCAATATTTTGGTTAATTTTACTTATGATTGATTGGGGGTCGTAAGTAGAAAGTGAGGTGTTAAACTCATTTAGTTTACTTTTTATCTCAGCTTTCAAATCCGTATCGTGGCTGTAGATAATGTGATATGATGTGCCAAAGATAAGCCCTTCGTTACGTACGTAGTTTTGCGGTGGCGTGCATGCATTTAGCAAAAACGTCGTTATTGTTAATAATAGTATGGTTCTTATCATCGGACTTTTAATGATGCGTTAGTGAATGTACTAAAGGTGATGTGAATTTAAAGGATGTGTTCCATCTCATTAATAATAAATTCTTGAACGGCTCCATCGGTTGCGTTTTCGTAGGCTTGAATGTGAGGAGCAGCCAGATGTTTTTTCCATAGGTCGTGACTCTCCCAATTTTCATAAAAAAGGAATAGATTGGAATTTTCAAAGTCTTGATGCAGGTCGTAGTTGATGCAGCCTTCTTCCTTGCGTGATATCTCTACCAGTTTTTTAAGTTCTTGTTTTACCAGTTCACGCTTGGCTGTTTTAGCTAATATTCTAGCCACAATGGTAATTTTCTGAGTGCTCATAAAGATTATAACTTATTGTATGGTTTTTTTGCCTGTGAATTTGGGGCAAAGATGCTAAACAACTGTTAAATAAGCAATAGGTGCGAGTAGACTTAATGCTAAAAAACGACGTTAAATAGTATTAAAAAAGCCGAGATAGATTGTCTCGGCTTTTAAATTTTATCGCATTTCTTTATTCGGCGGCTTCTTCTACTTTGCCATCGATGGTGCTATCCACCAAGATACGTCCGCAGTATTCGCAAACAATTACTTTTTTGTGAGAAGCAATGTCTAACTGACGTTGAGGTGGTATCTTGTTGAAACAACCTCCACAAGCATCACGCTCAACGGTAACTAATGCAAGTCCGTTGCGAGCATTTTTGCGAATGCGCTTAAAGGCAATCGTCAAACGCTCAGGGATGGTTTGTTCAATTTCTTTTGCTTTTGCGATCAATCGCTCCTCCTCGTTTTGAGTTTCGTTAACGATTTCGTCAAGTTCTTTTTTCTTGGCAGCTAAGTCTGCTTTACGCTCGTCAATCAAAGTCTTAGACGAGTCAAGAACATCTTTTTTGTTCTTCAAGTCAATTGTTGCTTCTTTAATGCGTTTTTCGCTCAACTCAATTTCTAGTTTCTGAAACTCAGTTTCTTTAGATAAAGAGTCAAACTCACGGTTGTTACGCACATTGGATTGTTGAGCTTCGTACTTTTTGATAAGAGCAGTAGAGTCTTTAATCTCATTTTTCTTACCTAGGATGGCGTCACTCAGTTTCTTTATTTCGCCTTCAAGGTTAGCTAAACGAGTTTCTAGTCCTTCAATTTCATCTTCTAAATCTTGTACCTCTAAAGGTAACTCACCTCTTAGGGTTCTAATTTTGTCTATAGATGAAGCAACTACCTGCAGGTCGTAAAGAGCTTTCAGTCTTTCCTCTACTGACATCTCTTGCGATTTTGTATTAGAATCTATCTTTGCCATTCTGTTAAAAATATTTTACTGAATTGGTGTTTATCTGAGATAAACGGACTGCAAAATTAGAGAAATTTTTTGTAAGTATCTCAAAAAAAACTTCTTTAGTGTATTGTTCGCTCTCAAAATGTCCAATATCGGCTATAATGAGCTGTTTTTCAGCATCAAAAAATTGAATATCGGCTATAATGAGCTGTTTTTCAGCATCAAAAAATTGATGATATTTAAAATCACCTGTTATAAATAGTTGAGCGCCTGCATTTTTAGCATTCTCTAACAAGAAACTACCTGCGCCACCACATAAAGCAATTTTTTTAATGGGTTTGTTTAATAATTCGGTATGTCGGATGCATTCACAGTTAAACGTGGATTTTATTTTTGTTAATATCGCCAGTTCGTCCATTGCTTGAGGTAATTCGCCAATCATACCTAAACCTGTGGTAAGCCATTCGTTTTCCAACGGAAAAAGGTCGTATGCCACTTCTTCGTAAGGGTGAGCCTCATTGAGTGTCTGAATTACTTTGTGCTTAAGGTAACGTGGTAAAATGGTTTCAATACGCATCTCATTCTCTGTATGAAGGGCATTGTGAGCTCCTACATAAGGTGTGGCTTTATTGTTGGCCATAAATGTGCCTTCGCCATGCATGTTGAAGCTACATGATGAGTAATTACCAATCTGCCCTGCGCCCGCATTAAAAAGTGCTTGTCGCACGTTAGGTGCATCAACCAGAGGGACATAAGTCGCCAATTTAAGTAGTGCTTCCTTTTTTGGAGCTAAAATGCGGGTG
>QKIO01000220.1 GCA_003251015.1 Bacteroidales bacterium | reverse complement strand
GAAGACTCGGGATTGACCTATCAGCCTGGCGATGCCTTAGAGGTATTTGCTAAGAATGAAGATGTGTTGGTGGATGCCATCATCTCAAAACTGGCTTTACAAGCTAATGATTTGGTGAAAGTGGATGATAACGAAGTGGTGTTAAAGGAAGCGTTGTTGATTCATCGCGAAATAACCACAATCACATTACCTGTGTTAACTAAGTTGGCAGGTTTTGTTGGCGATGAGGCCTTAACGCTCTTGTTAGACAAACGTGAGGAGGTGGTTGAATATCTAGAAGGGTTAGATTTATTAGATTTTATACAACAATATAACCTTACTATCACTGCGCAACAGCTGATTGATACCTTACGTAAGTTGCCTCCCAGAGCTTACTCTATTGCCTCGTCGCAACAAGAGGTTGACGAAGAGGTGCATCTAACAGTAGGTGCTGTGCGTTACACCAAAAACGAACGTTTACATAATGGCTTGTGTTCGGTTTATTTGGCCGATAGAGTTGAAGTGGGTGATAAGGTATTGGTACGTGTTAAAACAAACGACGGTTTCCGTTTGCCACAAGATGAAAAAGTGCCAGTGATCATGATTGGTCCAGGCACAGGGATTGCTCCATTTAGAGCTTTCCTACAGGAGCGGGCTGCCACCAATGCTAGTGGTAAGAATTGGTTGTTTTTTGGCGACCAGCATTTCACTTCCGACTTCTTGTATCAAACCGAAGTGGTTAAATATCGTAGTTTAGGCTTGTTAAAAGTAGATGTGGCCTTCTCGCGTGATCAAAACGAAAAAGTATACGTACAGCATCGCCTCAAAGAAAATGCAAAAGAGGTGTATGAGTGGATAACCTCTGGTGCTTACCTTTATGTGTGTGGCGATAGAAAACGTATGGCAGCTGATGTAAAACAAGCTTTTGTTGAAATTATCGCTCAACAAGCGGGAGTGTCCTTAGAGGCTGCAGAAGCTAAATTAACTGAGATAAGACAAGCTGGTCGTTACCAAGAGGATGTCTATTAATATGTGTTTGATGCGGTTGGCTGTTTAATGTAGTTGTATCCTCAATTATGATTGATGGCCATTGTTTAACCATTAAAATCTAAAATATCATGACAAAGCAACATAAAAATCTTCCTCAACCACAAGAATGGGAATCGTCTGAGGTAGAGCATATCAAAATAAATGGGAACTACTTAAGAGGTACCTTAGTGGATAGTTTAAACGATACAATTACTGGTTCGTTAGCTCAAGATGATACTCAAGTTATTAAGTTTCATGGAAGCTATCAGCAAACAGACCGCGATTATGATGACGAACGTAAACGTCAAAAATTAGAGCCTTTATATAGTTTCATGATTCGTGCTCGTGTGCCTGCTGGTGTTTCGTCGGCAGCTCAATGGGTGGCTCTTGATAAACTATCGATTACACATGGTAATAATACCATGAAACTAACCACACGTCAGGCTTATCAGTTGCACGGCATCATCAAAAAAGATTTAAAACCGACCATTCAAGGGATGAATGAGGTGTTGATGGATAGTATTGCTGCTTGTGGGGATGTAAATCGTAATGTGATGAGCACCTCTAACGAGGGTTTATCGCCTGTGGTGGGGGAAATGGCCACTTTTGCAAAAGCTATTAGTGCACATCTGTTACCAAAAACTACCGCTTATCATGAAATATGGTTGGATAAAAAATTATTGAACCCTGGTCAAACAGATGAGGAGCCTATTTATGGCAAAACCTATTTACCTCGTAAGTTTAAAATTGCCATTGCAGTGCCTCCATATAACGATGTGGATATATATACCAACGATATTGGTTTGATTGCCATTGTGGATAAAGACCAGCTATTGGGATATAATGTTGTAGTGGGTGGTGGTATGGGTAAGACCTATGGCGTGGCCGAAACATATGCTCGCTTGGCCGATGCGGTGGGTTATGTGTCTAAAGACAAGGCCTTGCAGGTGATTGAAGAAATTGTGAAGGTGCAACGCGACTACGGAAATCGTGAAAATAGAAAGCTATCTCGTTTGAAATATACCGTTGATAGAATGGGTATCGAAGGGTTTGTGAATGTGCTGGAAGATCGTTTAGGTTTTGAGTTAGAGGCCTCAAAACCGTTTGAGTTTACTTCAAATGGGGATGTGTTTGGATGGAAGAAGGCTGCTTCTGGACTTTGGTTCTTTGGTTTGTATATAGAACATGGACGTATTGTAGATACTGAAAACTATAAACTCAAAACGGCCATGCGTGCCCTAGCTGATTTGAATATTTGTGATTTTAGATTAACAGGTAATCAAGGACTTGTATTGGGTAACATCACCGAAAAAGACAAAGCTAAGGTGCAAGCTTTGTTAACCAAATATGCGGTGATTGAAGGTGATAAAGTGTCAGGTATTCGTCGACATGCCATTGCGTGTGTGGCGCTTAACACGTGTACCATGGCTTTTGCTGAGGCTGAGCGGTATTTACCATCACTAATCACAAAAGTAGAGGTTTTGCTTGATAAGTATGGTCTGAGAGAGGATGAGATTTTAATTCGCATGACGGGTTGTCCTAATGGTTGTGGTCGTCCATTCTTGGGTGAAATAGGCTTAGTAGGTCGTGCTTCTGGTAGGTACAACCTTTACTTGGGTGCTTCCTTTGCTGGCGATCGACTCAATACGCTGTATAAGGAGATGTTATCGGAGTCGGAAATTTTAGAAAATCTTGACCCATTATTTGCTCAATACAGTAAGGAACGCCAGAAAGGCGAGAGGTTTGGAGACTTCATCGTACGTAAAAATATTGTAGCGCCTCAAAAAAATATTTTCATCCTAAAATAATTTATATTGTATGAAAGAAAAAGCTTACCGCAGTATAGTAAAAACCATTTCGTGGCGTATCACAGGTACTATTGACA
>QKIO01000037.1 GCA_003251015.1 Bacteroidales bacterium | reverse complement strand
GTGTTGGTATCTTATGGTCTGCTTCGTCGTCAGAAGGGGTATGAGATGGTTATTAATGCTTTACCTGCCATTAGCCATTATTTTCCTGAAATTAAATACATCATTCTTGGTGATGCGCATCCTGATACCAATGAGTTGGCAGATGAAGAATATCGCAATTATTTGAAGTTACTAGCCGAGAAAAAAGGGGTTAGTAAATACATTGAGTTTGTGGAGCATTATGTGAAAGAGGATGATTTGATGGATGTGTTGGTGGCTTGCGATTTCTTTATTGCGCCGCATGTGGATGAACATCAAATTAATAGTGGCACGTTACCTCATGCTATTGGTGCGGGTGCTGCCATTATATCAACTCCTTTTTGGCATGCCAATGAATTACTCGACGATCAACGTGGTGTTTTTGTGCCGTTTAAAGATGCTGCGGTGCTTACCGATAAGATATTGAGCCTCATTCGCCGTCCTCGTGAGGTGGAGGTATTACGTCAGAATGCGGCGCTGTATGGTCAGCAGTTGTTCTGGCCAAAAGTAGCGCATAAGTATCTAAATGTGTTGTTGGATGTGCGTAATCATGGTTACGATAAAGCGAAACCATCGTCGCAACTGTTTAATTTAACCTTGCTGCCGAAGGTTAATTTTAGCTTTATTGATAAGTTAATGCACCCTACCGGGTTGATTAATAAAACAATAAGTAATGTGCTTGACCTAAACTCTGGGTTTACCCTAAAGGATAGTTCTACGGGGCTTTTAAACCTGACCATGGCTAATCGGTTTATGGAGATAGACTTTAACGAACAAATTACGCAGTGCATCCAAGCGATTCAGTACATGCGTAAGAATGATGGTACGTTTTACCCTGCCGTGTCGTACCATGGTAGATATTGTGAAGATGCTAAGGAAGTGGCGGGGGTTGGACGTTTGGCTTGGGCTATGGGTATGTATTATGGCCATTGTGACGATATGATACATCGCGATTTGGTTTATTCCTTGTTTTTAGATGCGCTTAAGGTTGAGGCGAGTGCTGATTTAAAAACACTGGCTGAGGTCGTTATTGGATGTGCTTATTACTTAGAAAAAGATAGAAGTAATACGGGGGTGTTTGATATGATGAAGAGTCTTGTGACTCTCATTATTAAAAAACAACCCAATGAGAATACTTCTAAGTGGTTGTGGTTTGAAGAGACCATTGACAAAGGCAGTGTGGTGTTGATATTGGCACTTCTACATGTTCACCGACTGACAGGGGAATTAAAATACTTGAATCAAGCTCGTAAGGCCTTAAAGTTTTATGAGAAGGTGATGTTTGTCGATAATTATTATACGCCTTCTGAAGTCAATGAAAAGGGGTATATAACCAAAGATAAAGGCAGTTCAGATCAGTTTTCATCTGATGTATATTTGTTAGTGAGTTGTTATGGTATGTTGTATAAAACAACGGGTGAGGATGAGTACCTAAGCAAAATGTTTAAAACCCATTTGTGGTTTTTGGGTGAGAATAACTTAAATCGTGTGGTGTACGATTATGCCTCAGGTGGTTGTTACGAAGGATTTGCTGGCAAGAGTCTGATCGTTAATAAAGGCGCAGATAGCACCTTGTGTTATTGGTTATCGTATTTTACTCTTATGGAGGTTTATTTCTTGAGTTTTAAAAACAAACTTAAGTTAGAAGAAGGGTAGGGCTATGTTTATAATAGCTATGATGGCAAACAGTTTAAAAAATACACATGAACTCAAACATGATTAACAAAAGCAAGCTGAACCTGAAATTTTAGTCATTCAATATTAAACCTAACTATTTTAAATGTT
This sequence comes from Bacteroidales bacterium, assembly GCA_003251015.1. Taxonomy (GTDB): domain Bacteria; phylum Bacteroidota; class Bacteroidia; order Bacteroidales; family Marinilabiliaceae; genus SZUA-582. The sequence goes on along the minus strand of QKIO01000037.1, from coordinate 1,124 downwards.
TATATATGAAAAATAATATACTACTATTTTTACTTGGAATTTCACTCAATTTGTCTGCTCAAGAAAACGAGGTTAGATTTTTATCCGTCAATTATTTTCAAAAAATATGTTTAAAGGATTTTGGTATTATTGGAAATAGTCAAAATCCATTACTGCCTACATTAAACAATAATGCTAGAATGCACGGCATGGAATTAATTGGAGGTATAGGTAGAAATTTATATGTTGGATTATCTGCACTTGGAAGTTTAAATGACAAGAGGAATGAAAATGGTTATACTAGTTGGGGAGGAGCAACAGGAACATTTAGTCTAGAATATAGAATAAATAAAAAGAATTTTTTTATTGGTACTGGACTAGGTTTAGGTTGTGGTAGATTTACCTATTCGACAGCATTTATAGACGGTAGTAATAGTTTAACATCTCATGTAGATGCAATTTTTGCAGAACCAAAATTGAAAATGGGATATGTATTAAATAATAAATTAGTTTTAAATGGAGAGTTATCACGTATTATAGATATAACTGGGAATGAATATTTTGTTGGAGCAGATGTTTCAAAAAATATATTTCCTGCAAACTTTATTTTGGGATTTGCAATTGGGTACAAATTTCCAATTTAGACTAATTGAATAAAAAATCGTTTGCTAGCAATATGTATAATCCTTAGGGGGGGAGGGGTAAACGAGTATTTCCACCCGCAGCAACATTGGTGATTAATTGAAATATTTGAACCACGCAATCCCTTGCGAATTATACGCTTTGCGATGGGGTGAACTCTAATACTGAATCGACATCTCTCATGTTTTTACGTCATATTTAATTTTCAGTCAAAAACCTTGTATTAGCTAGAAACGACAACCAAAACGGTGTTCAGTTTGCCTGGAGTAATCTTGTGGGTTTAATGTCTTTATTATAAGTGTGTTGATGGTTGTTCGATATGGCGACCACCACCCTTATAAACAAAAAAGCCTTCGTTTAACGAAGGCTTTTTTGTACCATTTATATAATGGTTAAACTCTTTTCTCTTTGATACGAGCTTTTTTACCGGTAAGCGCACGTAAGTAAAATAATTTAGCGCGACGAACTTTACCTTGTCTGTTCAACTCTACTTTGTCGATAAA
>QKIO01000309.1 GCA_003251015.1 Bacteroidales bacterium | reverse complement strand
TCAGCCAGAAAAATTTAATTTTTACAACACCAAAACACCTTATGTCAATTTGGGATATCACTCTGGTAGTCCTAAACGAAGATCAGAAGAGGCTGTAAGAGCTTTCTACACTCAAAATGTGAATAAAAATTGGAATATAGGTTTCGAATTTTTATTGCGCTCATCTATAGGTCGCTATGATGCCCAGAAAACCGATAACCAAAACCTTAGTTTTTTCTCTAGTTATAGTGGCAAGCACTACGGTATTCAGGGCGGTTGGCTTCTTACTGACATAACTAATTTTGAAAATGGAGGTATTGACTCCCGTGTAGCGGCGAGTAGTTTAGTGGACTTTACGCAGCCTGAAGATGTACCTGTGTTTTTCCAAACAGCTCAGAATACCGTTAAAAGCAATCGCCTTTTTCTTACTCAATCGTTGAATATTGGTTCGGTATCACATATGGGAAAAGACTCTGTAACGGTTAAATTACCTGTATCCACTGTTTACTGGTCTACCAATATGAATAGGGGAAGCCGTGTTTATTCCATTGATAATTTGGCTAATTATTATAAAAGCGGATATGACTCGGCCTATTATAAAAATGTATATACCGATAGTTTAAAAACGCGTGATACATCTCAAGTATTTAGTATCAATAATACCTTTCAGATTAAGTTTAATGAAGAAGCGAATTCGTTTCTGAAATTTGGTTTGCGTGCTTTTATAAGTAATGACATCCTTCGATATAATTATCAAACCGCTCCTTTGAAATACGATAAGGTTAATTTGAGTTATATTCCACACTATCAGCTAAATGATACTCTTTTAACGACTACAGCGATAGGCGGTCAAATTTTTAAAAACCTGGGACGTAATTTCTGGTGGAACGCGGGCTTAAAATTCTATTTTCAAGGATATCGTTTGGGAGATACTGAATTGCAAGGGAAGCTTAACTCCCAATTTAAATTAGGGGGGCAAACAGCAGGTTTCTTTGCCTCGGGTCGCTTGTATTTGCAGGAACCAGAATTTTTTCAAAATAATTATTATTCCAATCATATTAAGTGGGAAAACTCATTTAACAAACAAAAATCCATCAAAGCAAATGGTGGTATTCGTTTGGAAACGATTTGAGTTAAGTGGAGGCATTGATCTCTTAAATGATTTGATCTATTGGAGCACTGATGGCACGCCACAACAAAGTAGTCAAGTGGTTCAAGTCTATCGTTCTCAAGTGAAAGAACATTTTATTATTAATAAGATACATAGCGACAATACCTTAGTGGCTCAAGTAACGAGCAATGATCAAGTGTTGCCCTTGCCATTGTTTTCCTATTTTTCGTCTAATTATTATCAAAATGTTTTATTTGATGTGTTAAACTTTCAGATAGGAACAGATATTCGTTATCACAGTGCTTTTTTTGCACCCTATTATATGCCTGCTACGTCTCAGTTTACTAATCAGAGTAGTATAAAAATAGGAAATTATGTGGTTGCTGATTTATTTTTGAATATCTTGTTGAAGCGAGCGCGTGTATATGTAAAGATTGATCATGTCAATCAAGGTTTTACCAACGATGCATATTATAATTCGGTGTTATACCCTGCTAACCCTCGTAGTTTTAAATTTGGGGTATCTTGGAACTTCTATGATTAAGTGCCGTATACCTAAACCTATTAAAAAGGTTTATTATGAACAGCTTCTTTTCAGTGTTAAGTTTATGTATGTTACTGTTTACAGTAGCATGTAAATCTAATGTGAAAGAAGCTGAGAGTCAAAAACTAGATCTCCCCGCCATTAAAGAAAGAGGCGTATTAAAGGTCGTTACAGATTATAACTCCACTAATTATTTTGTTTATAAAGGTCGTCCGTTGGGCTATCAATATGAATTACTTCAAGCCTTAAGTAAATATTTAGATATAAAACTTGAAATCTCAGTATCTAATGATACTCACTTAAATATCGATCGTTTACTAAACGGAGATATCGATCTAATTGCGACTAACCTCTCGTCAACAACCCCTAAAAAAGATAAAATAGCCTATACCGAACCGCATTGCGCTACAAGACAGGTTTTGGTACAACAAAAATTTAATAATACTCCCACTCGTTCGGATCGGGTCTTTAATAAAGTTATTCGTAATCAGATTGGTTTAGCTGGTAAAACCATCTACGTGCAGAAAAACTCCAAATTTATTCATCAGCTGGAGCATGTTTCTGAACAAATTGGTGATAGCATAAAAATTGTTGAGATAGCCGATTATGAAGTTGAACAGCTCATAGGTCTTGTTGCTGAGGGTGAAATACCCTATACCATTTGTGACGAAAACATGGCGCAGGTAAATCTTAATTTCTACGATAATATTGATGTGGGTACGGCTGTTAGTTATGCTCAAAATATGGCTTGGGCTGTTCGTCCTAAATCACGCAAGTTATTAGCTGAGGTGAATCGATGGATGGTAGATTTTAAGAAAACCGATGACTATAAACGTATTTATAATAAGTATTTTGTAGTTAAACGTACCACTCATATTCTTGACGCTGGTTATAGTGCTGTGCGTGGAGGAAAAGTATCCGAATACGATGCAATAATAAAACATGAGAGTTTGGTTTATGCCATGGATTGGCGTCTTATAGCTTCTCTTATTTATCAAGAATCTCGTTTTTTGCCAGAGGCAGAGAGTTGGGCAGGCGCTAAAGGATTAATGCAATTAATGCCTGAAACAGCGCTCCAATTCGGCGTAACTGATATATCGTCACCTGTTGATAATATTAGGGGTGGATTGAAGTTTTTAGATTGGTTAACCACCGTATTTACACCAAAGATTAAAAATCCAGATGAGCGTATAAAATTTATTCTCGCGTCGTATAACGTGGGGGTTGGTCATGTATTTGACGCCATGCGTTTAGCCGAGAAAAATGGAAAAAATCCGAGTGTATGGGATGATAACGTGGACTTTTATTTGTTAAATAAGTCAGACCCAGCTTATTATTCTGATCCTGTAGTAAAGCATGGATATTGTAGAGGTGAGGAGCCTTATATGTATGTTATTGACATTTTGGAGCGTTATAATCATTATAAGAAGGTGTTAGCCAATTAAGTTGAGTAAGGTTTATTCGTATTATTTCTAAAAATTCACTTAACATCATTGCTGTTGCTCCCCATATTTGATAACTTGATATTTCAAAATATGGTGCGCGTAAATTTATGTCATTCACTATTTTTGAAAACTCATTAATGCAAGATGGGTTCATCAAATCGTCTATAGCTACTTCAAGTATCATTTCCACTTCTCTGCAGTCGGGTTTAAAGCAGGGAGGTGATTTTAATAACCCAACCTGTGGGTACACATAAAAATTAGAGTTGGGAATATATATGGATGATAAACTCCCAACATGTTCTATTTCGTTCGCTTCAACACCTATCTCTTCCTGCGTTTCACGATAGGCTGTGGCTAATAGGTTCTCATCGTATAACTCTTGTTTTCCGCCAGGAAAACTAATTTGTCCGCTATGAACGCCTTCGTACACTTGTCTTTTTATAAATGGTATAGTCCAACGGCCTTCTTTTTGATACAGCAAGATAAAAACACTACTTTTTCGAGCATGGGTTTTATTAGGCAAAACTTTTCCTGTAAACCGTGCCGTAGGAGCCATAATGTCTTGAGCAGCTGTTCCTGGTAACGGTTGAGAAAGGATGTTTTTAAGATGCTGTATTCGTAATTCCATAATGCTTAAGCGCTTTGTTTTTTATCGGTTGTATAAAGTAGCTAAATAAAATCAATTTATAGGTGCCCTTCTTTGTTATATTTTGGTTGACTTAAAGATGCAAAAAAAAACACTCAATTGTAAGTTTCAATTGAGTGTTGTTTTGTACGAAAGTATAAAACTTTATATTTTCAGAGCCACTAAGCCATTTTGAGGTAATGCCCTGTAGATTGTTTTGGCTTCGTTTTCCTCAACTTCAATTCTGATGTAGGGTTGATACTCTGGCATCGAGAAATGAACTAATGTCTTGGTGTTTTTCTCTAATAATTCAAATTTCTTTGA
>QKIO01000208.1 GCA_003251015.1 Bacteroidales bacterium | reverse complement strand
CGCAAGACTATCAGTTTTTATACGATGCTGGTGCTGTAGCTATATTTGGCCCTGGTACTTCTGTAGCGCAAGCTGGTAAAGACATCTTAAACCTATTAATTCAAGGTCAAGAGTAATATATTGAGTAAGCATTACTGCTTACGATGCATTTAAATAAAGAGAGCCTTTCTGAGCAAACAGAAAGGCTCTCTTTATATTAGGATTATCTATACTTGTTGATTCTGTAAAATACGATCATACACCTCACCAACTATGTCGTCGTAGGATTCATTTTTGGGAAATATAGCTTGTAAAAACTCAACACTCACGGACGCGGAAAAATGGAACCCTTCGGCAAAGCCATACTTGCTCCTTTAATAGAAACAGGCACAATGGGAACATTCAGTTCTTGACTTAAAATCGCAAAGGTGCGTTTAAAATCACCTAACTGACCATCCTGAGAACGAGTGCCTTCAGGAAAAATAATCAACGTTTTATTCTGCCTAAGTGCCTCGCCAAGCTTCTGAATAGACTCTTTAAGGTCTTTATTCAAATCCATGATAATGATGTGATGACGACTAGCTAAATATTTAAGCCAAGGTGATTTAACATGCTTCTCTTTAGCATATATATAGGTATCTCTTATCTTACTTCTTTTAAGGAATGAAGCCACAAACAAACCATCAAAAAAACTTTGATGATTAGGTGCTATAATACAGGGGCCTGAAGGAATATTAGCCAAGCCTTTAGCTTTCAAGCGAAAATACAACAGAAAGAATAGTTTGGATAGTTTTACAAAGAAAAGTCCCGACAACCAGGTACCTGGCAAGGATATCGAGACACGTTGCTTAAATATCATCGACCAGTTGATAGTTTCTACTTCAATATGCGTAAGATTCTCTTTTACATAGACGCTAATATCCTGCACAGAACCTAATTTCACAAGTTCATCGGGTTGAATTTGCACACCAAAACTAGACTGCAAAAAAACCTGAAAACCAACTTTATCTAACGAATCTAAGCCTAAATCCACCTCCAAATGATCTCCAGGAAACACCTTACATTTCTTTTCCTGCTCGAGATACGATTTAATAATTTTATATTCTTCAAAGGTTGGTTCATCTTGTCCCTTTTTAAGTGAAAAGGCGTTTACTCTTCCCAACTCAATAAGTTTAAACCGCTGGACCTTCCCTAAACGCGTTCTTGGCAGTTCTTCATTACAAAGCACAAATCCCATTACTTTTTTATAAGGTGCAGCCGATGCATTATACTTTTCAATAACTTCAATCTTTATGATAGATTCAAAATCGTCTTTAGAATCCGCAGTCTCTTCAGAATTAATTACAACGATTGCACGTAATTGATCTTTGTTTTCATACACACCTACTTCTTTAATTAGGGATGAAAAACTAAGTAACTTTGCTTCTACCTCTGACGGATTAATGTTTTTGCCACTTGAAAGTACAATAATTTCCTTGCGACGCCCTGTAACGAATAAAAAACCATCCTTATCAAAATATCCCAGATCACCAGTATAAAGCCAACCATCTTTAATGACCTCGGCCGTTTCAACAGGCCTGTTATAATAACCCTGCATAATATTTGGCCCCTTAGCTACAATTTCTCCATCACGTATTTCTACTTGAGTATCAACTAAGCGTTGACCAGGACTTCCAACCTTCACGTGGTTGGGACGAGTGAACGTGATCATAGGAGATGCTTCAGTCATCCCAAAACCTTCTAACACTTCAAATCCTAGTGTTTTAAAATCCTGACCTACTTCTGTATCTAACGCCGCACCTCCACAAACCATAAATTTGACATTGCCTCCAAACTTCTGATGCACAGTGTTAAATACCTTTCTTGAAAAGGTGCGAGAATCGATAACCCGTGCCAACTTAAAGAGTAAGGTCGCTACCAAACTCTTATTAATTTTATCTTTAATACCCTTACGAATTGCGGCATACAAACGGGGCACTCCTATAATAATACTAACCTTATTCTTCTGCAGAGTGGAAATAATATCTTCCGAAACCATAGAAGGTGACATGGCTATAGTTGCCCCAGTAGATAGCGGTAATATTAGCGTACCTGCCAATGGAAAAATATGATGAAGAGGTAATAACATCAACACAACATCCCTTTCGTTGTAGATCGGCAAATGCTTAGAAACCGCATTCACATTGGCCATTAAGTTTTTAAATGATAACATCACCCCTTTAGGGCTACCTGTTGTGCCAGAAGTATAAATAATAACTGCCGTCTTCTCATCTTCATGCTCTTCATTAGAAAAAACATAATCAAGTTCATAATTATCTGGAAGTGGCACATCCTCTATCACAATAACTAAAGGCGTAAGATTTGCTTTCACAAGTGATAAATTCAAATCAGCGAGCTTGTTTTTTGAAACAAAGACAACCTCAGGCACACAATCACTAAGAATAAACGTGACTTCTTCCTCGGTAGCCATAAAGTCAATAGGCACCATAGTGGCTTTATTATGCCAGCCTGAATAAAAGGCATACATCCAACCTAAACTATTTTCAGAAAAGATAGCCACTCGCTTTGCATTGTGATTTTTATACAAATCACTATATACGAGTATATTTTGTTTAAGCTGACTGTAGGTAATTTGAAGATCCCCAGAAACCACAGCACACTTATCCCCTGCTCCTGATAACATATTAAATCATTTTGATTGAAAAAAAGGAAGGCTTTACTAATAACCATTTTGAATAAACTGATGTTCACTACAAGTAATCGTCTTGATCATCAGTGACATTTAAAAACGGCGCTACAGCACGTCTATAAATCCCTTGCACATAAGCAATTGCCATGCCATAATTCGTAACTGGAACACCCGCTTCTATAGCAGGGGCTAAGCGATTGTGCAACTGTTTGCGTGTGATCATACAACCACCACATTGTATCACTAAAGCGTACTCTTGTATATCACGAGTAATCTTATCCAAACCACTCACCACATCAACCTCCAGTTGACGACCAGTGTAAGATAATAACCACCGAGGTATTTTAACACGTCCAATATCATCGCACGATACATGATGGGTGCACGATTCGAGCATCAGTATCCTATCGCCATCGTGCAAGTGATCTATCGCCGGAGTGCCTTTGATATAACTCGCAAAATCTCCTTTAAAATGGGCCAAGACAATACTAAAACTAGTTAAAGGTATATCCTTAGGTATGGAGGCGTCCGCTTTAAGAAAAATCTGACTGTCAGTAATCGCTAACGCTGGTTTGATACCTGTTTTGCGTAAAAACCCATCCACTTCGCGCTCCTTTAACACAATACAAATGGCATCATTATCTAAAATATCGCGTATTGCTTGTACTTGAGGCAGAATTAAACGTCCCTCAGGCGCTTCAATATCTATTGGGGTAATCAACAGAACAATATCTCCATGACGCACCAAATCACCTAATAAAGATGGAGTTGTAAAAGCAGACTCGGGGATAGTTGATTTAATGAGGTCTATTAACTCGTCTGAATTACCTGTTATGGTATTAAACTCAACCCAGGCTCTAGCATTTAAACACAAGTTTTTTGTTTGTTCTTGAAGTGCTACTAAATCCGACTTATTATGAATGACCAGATAAGGCGTATTTTGTTTTTCGAAGCTAGCCACTAAATCTGATTCAACTTCATCAAAACAATTATTGGTAATCACCAGCAGCGCTAAATCGACTAGCTTAATGGCTTGTGTGGTTTTATCAATACGCTTTTGCCCCAATTCTCCAACGTCATCTATGCCCGCAGTATCAATAAGTATCACAGGTCCAAAACCAGTAATCTCAAACGATTTTTTTACGGGATCTGTGGTTGTACCAGCTACATCCGAAACAATGGCAACATCTTGTCCAGCCAGTTTATTAATTATGGAACTTTTGCCATTATTACGTCTTCCAAATACCCCAATATGGGGTCGTCTCTCTCTGCTCATCTATACTCATTAATTATGGCAAAGATAACACAGAACAATAAAGTACAAAGAGATTGGCTTTAAGACGTAAAACAACAGCACTGATTTAATAGAAACAATTATAATTTAATACCCATAAAAAGTACGTCATCTACTTGTTCGTAGTCTCCTTTCCAATTCTCGAAAGTATCCTTAACAATTTTGATTTGTTCTTCTTTTGATTTGCCATAAATTTCTTCCACCAAATCACGCACACCCACGGTCATCAGTTTTTTGCCATTTGGCCCTCCAAATTGATCAGAATATCCATCGGAGAACATAAATATCTGATCGCCCTTAGCGCATTTGTATTCCATATTGACAAACTCAACATTACTAGAAATCGCATCATCACCAATACTTCTTCTATTGCCTTTATAAATTGTTAGTTCATCATTTATCATTAAATACACAGGCCTACGAGCAGATGCTAACCGAATAGTACGGGTAGGGATATGGATTTCCAACACAGAGATATCCATGCCATCTTTACTTTCCGCACCTTGATTAGATTGAAGTAATAGTTTTATTTCGCGATCTAAACGCTCCAACATAGTCGCAGGTGACGATATCTCAGGCAGTTTAAAGATGTCGTTTAATATGGTGGTGCCAATCATAGACATAAAGGCACCAGGCACTCCGTGACCGGTACAATCTGCACAACACAAAACAAAATAATCTTTTGTACGATTGAACCAATAAAAGTCACCACTCACAATATCGCGTGGCACGAAGTAAATAAATGAATCGGGGAAAAGGGTTGTTAAATCATCAATCATTGGGAGAATAGATGATTGTATTTTTTTTGCATAATTGATACTATCTGTAATGTCTCTATTCTTACGCTCAATTTCTGCTTTTTGATTTCTTAACACTACGGTTTGTGATGCGACTTCTCGCTGCAGAACAATTTTTTGTTGAATCAACTTACGTTCACGATAAGTTATTAGCAAGTAGATACCTCCAACCATTAATAATAAGACAACAGAAATAAACCAAATAGTTTTCCAAAAAGGTTTCTCAATAACTATCCGGCGTGATATTGGAATGATGGACACAACACCATCTGCATTAAAAGCACGCACTTTAAGTGTATAATCACCATCTAGTAAGTATTCGAATTTAACAAAATTAGTACTGCCAATAGATTCCCACTCTGATTCATTGCCATGATCACTAAACCAATGGCTATCCTCTCCTAGCGTTTCTCCATCTCCTTTTACTAATTGAGTTTCATAACGCACTTTCTCTGGATCTTCAAAACTGATACCTCTAAATTCAAATCGTAAATTATACTTCTTTTTACCATAAGGATAAGGCAGAACTATTTCTTCATTAAGGGGAAAAGGTTTATCATTGATAATGATGGATGATAGATTTAGCAATGGAGCGACAAAATTCTTTTGATCGCTTTGTGGCAAATAGTTAATAATCCCTTCACTAGAAGAAAACCACAAATCGCCGTCTTCATCCTTTATCACTTGATTAAACTCTCCATTCATATTATTGTCATAATCAAAAATGCGAGTCTGACCCGTATTCAAATCAATACTTGTTAGGCCTGGATGATGACAAACCCACAGCCTATTCATACGGTCGCAAGTAATACTATAACAATAGTTCTTCTTGAGACCTTCGTCAATAGTGAAATTAACCAACGAATCACCAGCATATTTTAGCAGCCCCATATTTTCGGTGGCCAGCCATTTATTACCATCCCTATCCTCGGTCATATCAGCAATATTAACTGATCCTTCGAGTAATTTATGACGTTCTATTGTGTTATTAGAAAGACTACAGATGCCATTATTTTTTGGCCCTAACCAAATAACTCCCTTTTGATCACGATAAATAAAATTAATCGTATTATGAGATAATCCTTTCGACATATCATAATACTCTTGCGTCTTTTTGAAGGTATTTAACACATACAAACCCTCATTGGTAGCTAGGTATAATTTATTCTCATAACCCAACACATCATTAATCATCTTGCCAGGCGTTGAATTAGAATAATGATAGGGTTTAAATTTCAACTCCCCTTTATTACGGAAAAACAAGCCATTGTTTTGAGATGCAATCCAGACTACACCTCCCCCATCCTCATAAATACCAGTAATACGATCGTTAGGCACCCCTAATGCGGCATCATAAAATTCAAAATCAGTGAAACAAAGTGGATCGGCTTTCATCAAACCTTTTTCAAGCCCCATCCACAAGGCATCTTTTGTACGCAAGGCACTTACAACTTTTTGATCTTTAAACCCAATTTCTTCGAGGTTGTAGAATACAAAATAATCACGTATTAAACTAGCCACTCCACCACCGTAGGTAGCAAACCAATAGTTATTTTCTCTATCACAAAGAAACTCCTTTACATAATCTACATTTAACCCATTTAGCGTTGAGAAGTTAAAAGAATCTGAAAACTCTTCTTTAACAGGATCCCATAATAGTTTAATTACACCATGCCCCCATGTAGCAACCAGCACATTTTGATCTTTATCCTCATAAACATCTTTAATGGTTTCCTTCTGAATATCAAACAAAAGACATAAACGATTATCTATAATATGTTCCGAAGTTTTAAAATTATGGGAATATTTATAGAAACCTTCATCCTGAGTACCTATCCAATACTGCCCTTTTTCCTTTTCTCTAGGGACTATACATTCAATTTGTGTCTGTGGCACTCCTTTAACTTGCTCAACGTTAACATCATTAAGATCTTTTGAAAAGACTGCCTTCAAAAGCCCATCATCGGTGCCTATTAGAAATTCTGTGGGTGATATCGAAGCTAGAGAATAATAATTATTACGACCAAACTTCTTACGATCGTAGAAAGTTCGCACCTCATAATTCGTACTTACTCGTATTAGACCTCTATTTTGATCAACAGCCCAAATAACGCCATTGCTATCCTCACAAATATCATGAATGGGTGAAGTCGTACTTTCAACGGAAATTTTATTAAATTTTATGCCATCAAAATAGCTTAAGTCTCCGTTATTGTGTCCAACCCATAACAACCCGCTTTTGGCTAGATAAAGCTTTTCCACCCCATCACTGGCTAAAGAGTCATTAACGGTAAAGACTTCAAATTTAAAACCATCAAACTTAACCAATCCTTGACCCGTTCCAATCCATAAATAACCATTCAAATCTTGAACAATACTATAGATATAGTTTTGAGGCAAGCCCACTGAGCTATCGTATTTTTTGAAATCAAAAGTTTGAGCGTTAACAGCTAAACCACAAAAAATAAACAATAACAGAAAAGTATAGAACTGAATTAACTTGTTGATCATTAGTTAGGTTTTAAATTCTACTTTTTGGGTGTTAGACCAATATTATACATATAACGAGGAATCCCACCAATAGGCGCACTATAAAACTTCACAGACTCACCATACTGGTTTTCTAAGAAGATAACCACATTATTATTTATAATTTTAGCCGACTTATTTTTTATCATTTGAATATCCCAAGATGAATTTTTTTCACGAGCTACAACCATATGTTCGCTAGTTTTCCATTCATTATCACCAGAAGTCCTCATCACTTCTCCATTTTTCGCTACTGAAATAACACGTATCACTCCATCGCTATCCCAATCAAAATTAGCTTGTTTTATAGAAACAATATCCTTGTCAATATATGGATAAATATGTGATACCTGATTCACATCATCGTGCATTCTAAACTTATATCTAAAATAATAGGCAAATGCACCTTCTACACTTCTGTTTTCGGTTGGAGAGGATGACAAAAAAAGACGATATAGATTGCCATCATCACCGCTTGTACCTTCAATAATTACTTTAAAGATATGGCCACCTTCTTTTGGCAAATATTCTCCCTCCGTGGGGTTAATTGGGCCAAATGAGTACCATTTTTTATTATATTGAGCGTCATTACCAAACGTCTTAGAAACTAATAAAGTACCACTATCGTAATTTCCATCCATATTGGCTCTTTTCACATCTTGATGCGAACAACTTTGCAGACCTCCATACACACTAAACTTCATGCGCGTATTCCAAGCGCCTTGTATTTCATCTACATCACCACCTGTATCTGGATCATACACTCTGATATAAACAGGCTTAGTGTAATCCTCTGGTATGGCAAAAAAGATCATCTGGCAGAAATTATCATCCCCCCAGGCCGTTTCGCCTTCATCACCAAACGTAACGAGGTAGGGTATATTCTCATCAACACCAGGAACTGGCTGAGCCCATAATTGTAAGCCAATGAAAAGCGATGTTATTGTAATTATAATTGAGCGCATCATATTATTATTCTGTTACTATTATTTCTACCGAAGAACACATTTTTTGTTGAGGCTTATCGGAGGAAACAGCCCCACAAGATACTAAATAAGTACCCTTTTCTTTAAAAACATGTTGAATTGTGATTCCTTTTTGAGAAGAACCATCTCCTAATTGCCAATAATAATCCTTGGGAACAAAATCGCCCAAGAATGATTGAGAAACATCTAGGGTAACTAATTCATTCACTTTAACTGTTTTTTTTGCCTTAATATAGATCTGTTGAGACCGTTTTATATCCACATCATACTCAGCAACTGTAAATAATTCGACTTTAGTAAGTAAATCATAAACATCTAGTTTAATATGAAACGAGCCTGGCCCTGGAAAACAATGGTCAATAGTATCTCCTTGTCCTGTGACACCATCGCCAAACGACCATTTATAAACAAGATTTTTTTGATCTGACTTATAAGGTCCATCCTCAAACAAAGTATAACAAAAGGAATCTTCTATTTGTACTCTACATGAATCAAAAGTAGGAACTACTTTATCAAAGCGGTATAGTTTATCATTGGGACCATTTCTGTTTGATGCAAAAACTCCCCATGTTTCATCCTCACTAAGGTAAAAACCAAAATCGTTGCCTTCCGAATTGATATCATCATCATAAGCCAATGGAGTGCTCCATCCATCCACTCCTTTAACTGAATAATAAATATCCAAACCTCCCTTGCCATTATACCCATCTGAAGCAAAAAATAATTTACCAGAGGGATGAAAATATGGAAATACTTCGTTGCCTACGGTATTAATAACTTTACCTAAATTTTGGGCATCTGTCCACGTACCATTCTTTTTCTCTGAATAAAAGATATCACATTTACCTTGCCCATATCTAGTATCACTAACAAAAAACATGGTATTACCATCAGGTGTAAATGTTGGTTGACCAGTATTATAATCTCGTAACGAATTAAAAGGCATCCCAACAGCTTTATCCCACCCAGTAGCGGATTTATAGGAGGAATAGATTCCCATAAATTCATTATTCTTTCCTCTCAAAGCCTCTTTGTACGTATCAAAATGATTTTTAGTAACATAACACTCCTTACCATCTTTAGATATATAGATTGATCCAGTATTAAAAGGACTAACCTTCTCTAACATAAAAGGACTTGGCTTAGAAAAAGAAGAATCAGATAAGAGATTTACTTGATAAATATGATACAGACTCTCCTTATTCTGATCGTAGTAACTCACTACCCATGAGTTTTTTTTATTGGATGAAAAATACAATACGGAATCTTTATAAAAAGGAGCCATCTCACTGCTAGTAGATGAGCCAAATTTAAGCTTCTGAATTTTTATATTTTGAGCTACCAATGAACATACTGGCATCCATATAACGAGAAAGAAAATGGTGAATAACCTAGCCATAACTTATATCTTAAAAGAATTTAGGGTTAGAAGTCTTAATCTTATAACCAAAATCAAATTGCAAAGAAACCTCATGCGTGCCGTTATTATAGGTATTTATCTCTGACAAAGAATAATCAAAACTATAGGCAAACCGCAACTGTGGCGTTATTTGATAACCCAACAATACAACCGCGTCTTCGGTGGTACGATATGAAGCACCAGCCCAAATAACTTGATTATACAAAACAGTTAAATTTGCCTCGGTAACCGTTATTTCGGCATTATAACGCGCTAAAAAACTAGGTTGCACACCCCATTTGTTAGTTACGTCAAACATATAACCACCTGTAAATAGGTAATCTGATTTAGC
Organism: Bacteroidales bacterium; assembly: GCA_003251015.1. Lineage (GTDB taxonomy): Bacteria > Bacteroidota > Bacteroidia > Bacteroidales > Marinilabiliaceae > SZUA-582. The sequence continues at coordinate 2,140 of QKIO01000208.1, read as the reverse complement.
TAAATCAAAAGCAGCTGATTTACTATCGTAAGGAGAATAAGCAAAACTATTAGGCACTGAGATTCCTGCAAAATATTTTTCGCCATACCAAGCAACGCCAAAACCCACAAGCGGATTTATATCTGTTTCATTTTCTGCGAACTCCGGATCAACACCATTGTCAAACGTATTGATATTTGTCCATTTTGCACTATTAAGGTTAGCTCCAGCCGTTAAGCCAAAAGCCAAAACAGCTCTATTATCCATTTGTATGCGGTAGGTATAGGAAAAGGAACCTCCCGATTGACCTACAACCGAATAATTAGAATTATACAAACTCATTCCCAAGGCGACTTGCTCATTTTTCAAGGGAGCGTGTCCACTAAAATATTGTGATGTAGGCGCCCCATTGATGCCTGCCCATTTTTTTCTAAACCCTCCAAATAAAGACAACGCATCACGATTACCAGCAAAGGCAGGATTTATAGCATATCTATTGTGAATATACTGACTAATTTCTGCAGGCTGTTGTGCGGCCATAAAATCGCCAAACAACAACAAACTAAATAGAACTAGAGTTAACTTATTCATTTACAAAATATTTTATTTCGCTCCTTTTATAACAAGATAATCACTGATCGTTGTAATATCATCTCCTGAAAATACATAATAGTAAGTGCCAGAGGTCAGTACTTTTCCTTCCAAGGAAATCCCATCCCATCCTTTATTATTAAAATTATCTTTTGAATAGACCAGCTTACCCCTACTATCAAAAACCACCAATTTATTATTAGGCACTTGCTCTGCGTTTCTAATTCTAAACACATCATTGATACCATCCCCATTGGGAGAAAAGCCAGTGATATTTGTCGACTTGTTTAGATAAACCAATACATTATCGCTAACTGTTGGGCAATATGAAAACTGTATCTTCCAAGTCAAAGTACTTTCTCCTTTTAAGAAGTTGGACACGTTTGAATTAGGACTATTCACATCATCAAAATAAAGGCTTTCATTAGCTGATTGCCAAATGCCATTACCATAATAAGGCTTACGAGCTTGTAGCTTAAGAGGAGCAGTCGTATAAAGTGTAGTGTCGTTACCTGCAAAGGCAGTTATTGTATCAATTTCAAAAAAACATTTAAGTTCTTGAAAATCTGAACATGTGATTCCATTAGCGGTAACCATTAGCGGTAACCTCCTCAGTCCAAGTTAAAATATTTTCATTAAATTTTGAACTGGTGAAAAGTGCATTTGGCTTTGAGATATCATCAAACAGTCCGTCTCCACTCCATTTCGTTACGTAAGTATAATCTGGCGATGTCGACAAGCTGGGAACTGCTTCTAAGAGTAATGATTTGCCACAACTTGCTATTTTAGTTCCTGCATTTGCCACAGGAACTGGAAGTACGTAAACCGTATACACATCACTTAGGGTTGATGCACATCCTAACTCATCAGTGATACTAATCAACTTATAAGAGCTGTTAATAGATGGGTTAAAAGCAATATTAGAAGCTCCTGTTTTAATGTCCTCTTCTACTTCATTGGTAAGATCAAGATATTTTAGCTTTAAATTGTCATAGACACTAGCTGTTGAAAGCAACATATTTGAAGTCTCGCCATTACAAATAGTAGCTTCAGACTTTAAAAGTGCAAGTGAAGGTGATTGAACAAACTCAACTGTTACTTCATCATATGTACTACAACCTGCATTAACCGCTGTTAGACGAAATATATGTTTACCATAGGCTTGCGAAGCAACTGTTGATTCTTCCTTATCTGCCGAACCAAAACTCACTTCACTAGGTAAAGCCGACCAGTTAATACTAACTAAACTTGGATCGCCAGCAATAATTTTCACATCACCTTTTAAATCATATGTTTTTTCACAAACAGAAATGTCATTACCTGCGGAAATGATGGCTTTATTATCACTTACCTTTGCCTCACCTGTTAAATCACTTAATGCTGCCAAACACAAGTTGCCGTCTTTAACTTCAGTGATGGCATAATTTGTTTGGTAGTTTGCTTGAACTTCAAGCTGAGTAATTCCAGTTAATGCCGAATTTCCATATTCTTTATGCCCCATTTCATCAGTTAACACATAGGTAAAACCAGGTGTTCCTGTTATAGTTAGTTGTGCATTAAATTTGTCATT